>CAZQIH010000064.1:0-6420 GCA_964593715.1 uncultured Microbacteriaceae bacterium | reverse complement strand
TAAACACAATGAAGGGGCTTTCGGTAATTCCATAAATGGCAGGGATGGAATCGACTGCGAAGATGACGTCCGCCGTTCCAATGGCGACAAACACGACGAGCAGAGGTGTGAACAACTTCTTGCCGGCAACGGTGACGCGCACCTTCATGCCGTGGAATTCATCGGTCATATCGAGGCGCTTGGTCAAAAAGGTGATGAGCGCGTTTTCGCGCTCGACATCATCCTCGCGGCCAGAGAAGAACTGTTGAAGGCCAATGACGACAAGGAAAGCGCCGAAGACATAGAAAATCCAGCTAAAACTGGAGATCAAGGCCGCGCCCAACAGAATGAAGATTCCGCGGAAAACAATCGCCAGGAGGATTCCGATCATCAGAATCTCTTGCTGGTATTTCTTGGGAACCGCAAAGGTCGCCATGATCAAGACGAAGACAAAGAGGTTGTCAATCGACAGGCTGTACTCGGTGATCCAGCCGGCCAAGAACTCGCTACCGAACTGTTCGCCAGCAAATATGAACAACAAGCCGGCGAAACCCAAGGCCAAGAGCACATAGAAGCTCACCCAAAGAGCTGACTCTCGGTTGGAGGGGTGGTGAGGGCGCCAGACGACCAGTAGCAGGTCGACAATGAGCACAAGGGTAATGACAACGAGCGAACCCACTGTGAACCACAGCGGCAATTGAGGGGTCACACACAATCCTTAGGGGCAAAGCGACAACAGACGCGTCGTGCGCAAGAGACACCATACTCCGGTTTCCCCTTGCCATAAGGGGAGAACCGCAGGGTGTGAAGCGTGACCCCAGCGGGATTCGAACCCGCGTTACCGCCGTGAGAGGGCGGCGTACTAGGCCGCTATACGATGGGGCCGATTACGCAACGCCTTAGAGTATGGCACCAAAAAGCCCCGTACACCAAACGATTAGGCGAACACCTGAAGCGCCAGCGGCGCCACCCTCACCTCCACCGGGAGTGGGGTCATCCGCTCACCATCGGCGTAGGCAATCACCCCGCTGGCATCAACGCGGACGGAAGCACCGCGGGCAATAATCACCCTCGGATCGGTGACATGTGTGCCCTTGAATACCCTCGGATAAATACGCAGAAACTCGAGGCGGCCAAGGGGTTTCAACAGCAACACGTCTACTAGCCCATCCACGAGGCTCGCCTCAGGCGTGACCTTCATGCCCCCACCAAAGCTTTGCGAGTTCGCCACAGCAACCAAGAGGTACTCTCCGGAGAAATCCTTGCCATCAATGCTGACCTCATAGGACAAGGGCTTGAGCTTCCACAACTCAATCAGCAACGCCACCGTGTAACGGTGGCGGCCCTTCGGGAACTTAATCGCGTTCGCCCGCTCGTTCACGATGGCGTCAAATCCCGCTGAGAGAACACAGACATAAGGGGTGTCCGTGCCAGCTGGTCCCCTGGAGATTCCCACATCGATGCGCTGTGCGTTTGTGCCCAGAGCCCGAAGGAAGTTCTCTGTGGCACGAGGAATTGACCCCAGTGGAATACCCAGGTGCCTGGCCAAATCATTACCGGTGCCAGCAGGAATAAGCCCCAGTGGAACACCCGCTTGCGTGGCAAGATCGACACCCAGGTGTGCCATTCCATCCCCGCCGACAACAACAAGCACAGAGTCCCTGCGCAGAGCCGCACGGGTCTTTGCGCGCAGATCGGCGTAATTGCCCTCTTGAACACCGACGACCTCGTGTCCCGCACCGACCAGTGCGTCAATAACCAGCTGGCCAGCGCCCTGGTTCTTCCCAAACGATGCCTGGGGGTTAATCGCAACAACCAAATGGCGCGCTGTCTTCGGTGACATAGTCACTCATTATGGCCCCAATTGCTTGCACCCGCGGGAGCTCTAAGGCAATAGATCAATCATGTGAGGTCGTGCTTTCATCGCGTGGATGATGAGTTGATTTCCGCTGTCAAAAGTCAAGACCACCGTCTCGAGCAGGCGTCCTCCAAGGTCAAACCCGAGACGCAACTGGCGCTGCGGTGAGTCCTCGTCGAGATCCGCGACCCAGATTGGGTGCGTTGCCGCATGAACCGAATCCTCAGGCTTTATGCCGTGCCGAAGAGCCGACTCGTGAACATTCACGCGGCCGATTCAGAGAGAGCCTGACGAATTACGTCAGACCTAGATTTCCCCTCGCGCTTCGCACGTTCGTCGAGAGCGGCAATTTCGTCCGCGGTGAGTCTCAACGCGACAATCTGGGAGGGTTCCGCGGCTCGTCCAGGCCTGCCCCTCTTCTTCAGCTCAGTGACTTCGTAGCCGGCTTCAGCCTCCGCCGCCCACCGGGCGATCTGCTCTTCGGTTACCTCGGAGCCATTGATCGTTTCTTTTCGAGCCACGGAATTAATGTATAACGAAATTATGGCAAGAGCAAGGGAATTTCCGAAGAAGAAATTTGCTGGGGTGCCTGGACTCGAACCAAGAACAACTGAACCAGAATCAGCCGTGTTGCCAATTACACCACACCCCACCGCACCGGGAATTATCCTCGTTGTGGACCCGACATACTCTAGCGCACCCCTAGAGGGTGGCGCGAAGAGCACGCAATCGGTGAAGGCTCGACTCTTTGCCGAGCACCTCCATCGACTCAAAAAGCGGCGGGCTGACCCGCGCACCCGAGATTCCCACGCGCACTGGACCAAAGGCATGCCTGGGCGACACTCCAAGCGATTCAACAAGCGCTTCGCGCAGTGTTGACTCAAGGGTGGCCGTGGCCCAGCCAGAAAGTGGTTCGAGGGCCGCAAGTGCTGCATCAAGAACAGTGGCAGCTTGATCGCCCAGGGTTGACCGAGCGTCATCAGCGATGACGAGCTGGTCATCTGCGGTGAACAAGAACGCAATCATCGGTGGCACTTCGCCAAGCAGCGCGACCCGCTCCTGGACGTGGGGCAAAATGCCCTTCAGAATCTCGTGGTCCCGGGCACCGGGAGATTCACCGACAACCCCGGCCTTCTGGAGGTAGGGAAGACAGCGAGTGGCAAAATCATCAGCGCTGAGGGCTCTGATGTGGTCTCCATTGATGGCCTCGGCCTTCTTCACATCGAAGCGCGCCGGGTTGGGGTTCACATCCGCCACGTCAAAGGCTTCAATCATTTCCTGCATGGTGAAAACATCGCGGTCCGCAGCGAGAGACCAGCCCAGCAGCGAGAGGTAGTTGAGCAAGCCCTCTGGAATAAAGCCGCGGTCGCGGTGGTGGAAAAGATTCGACTCCGGGTCACGCTTGGAGAGCTTCTTGTTGCCCTCCCCCATCACGTAGGGCAGGTGGCCAAAGCGCGGGATGTGGCTGGTAATACCCACATCAATCAGTGCTCGATACAACGCAATCTGGCGCGGCGTGGACGATAGGAGGTCTTCACCGCGCAACACGTGGGTCACCCCCATGAGTGCATCATCGACGGGGTTCACGAAGGTATAAAGCGCTTGGCCACCAGCACGCACCACCACGAAGTCCGTTGTGGCACCAGCGGGGAAGCTGACTTCGCCACGAACAAGATCATCAAAACTCAGGTCGCCTTCTGGAACCCGCAAACGTAAGGCTGGCTCGCGCCCCTCCGCCCGGTATGCCTGCTTCTGCTCCTCGGTGAGATCACGCTCGTGGTTGTCATACCCCTGCTTAGGGTCACGACCCATCGCCTCGTTACGGGCAGTCATCTCATCAGCGGTGACATAGCTCTCATAGAGATGGCCGGAGGCCAGCAGGGTGTCGATGACACCCTGATAAATCTCGCCCCGTTGCGACTGACGGTAGGGCTCATGGGGGCCCCCGACTTCAACGCCCTCGTCCCAGGTGAGTCCTAACCAGCCGAGCGCGTCAAGAAGTTGGTGGTAGCTCTCTTCGCTGTCACGCTCCTGGTCGGTGTCTTCAATACGGAAGACGAAGGTTCCCCCGGTGTGCCTGGCATAGGCCCAGTTGAAGAGTGCCGTGCGCACGAGCCCCACGTGTGGGGTTCCCGTGGGTGAGGGGCAAAAGCGCACGCGCACATCAGCGCCGGTGGCCTTGGAGAAGAGATCAGTCATAAGCACCCCAGTCTAGAAGGCCTAAATGTCAAAGGTGAGAGCCTCACTCGGGCTGCCCGCAACAGGAGCAGCGTGCTTCCACGTCACAAGCACTCTGCCGACCACGACCGCGACAAGTGCCAAGGCGACAAAGGACAAACCGTCATAGCCGAGAAAAGCCAGAGCCACGCCAGCGAGAGCTCCACCCATCGCGCCAGAACCGCTCATCACCAGGTCAGAAATTCCCTGAACCTGGGGTCTGCGTGCGATAGAGGTCGATTCGCTCAGCAAGGTGGATCCAGCCACGGTTGCCCCGCTCCATCCCAGCCCCAGCAGCACCAGTCCCACAACAACAGCCATCTCGTTCTCGGAACCAAATCCTGTGAGCAGGAGGCTCGCCACCAGAATCACTTGCCCCACAAGAATGGTGGGAATGCGCCCAAGACGGTCCGACATCACACCAAAGATGGGGGCCAAGGCATACATTCCAGCAATGTGGAGGCTGATCGTGAAGCCCACGATCGCCAACGATGCGCCATGGTGCACGAGGTGGACGGGCGTCATCGCCATTACGGCCACCATCGTGGCGTGAGAGAGCGCGATCGAAAGAATTGCGGTCCGCATCATGATGCGGTTGTCCTTCACATCCGCAGCGCCCGGCTTGCCAGCACGAGCGGCGCTGGCAGCACGCTCCTGCGCAAGTAAAAGGGGATCTGGTCGCAGTGCCGAAAAATAGAGAAGCGCGGCGGTTGCTTGAGCGATCGTGGTCAACACGAACGGACCGGCAAGTTCTGGCAATCCGAGAAGACCACCCAGGAATTCACCGGGCGTGATCAGGTTGGGCCCGGACACAGCCCCGACTGTCGTCGCCCAGACCACGAGCGAAAGGTCGCGACCTCTGGTCTTGGGCTCAGCAAGGTCAGTGGCGGCAAAGCGCGACTGAAGATTCACCGCTGTTCCCACTCCCACCAGCGCAAGGCCTGGAAGCAAAAGAAACACTGTCCCAATCACACTCGCAACGATGGTGACGACCCCGCCAAGAGAAGCCAGCATGGCCCCGGTGGTCAAGGACACCGAGCGTCCCTTCCGGGCGGCAAGCCGCGCCAAGGGGACTGCCGCGAGCGCGGCACCCAGGGTGGAAAACGTTGCAGCAAGGCCTGAGCACCCATCGGAGCCAGCAAGCCGGCCGACCATAATGGCGCCCACCGCGAGCGTTGCCCCCATGCCCAAACCGGCCATGACTTGACCCAGCATGAGAACGGTGCGAACCCGGCGCTGCAGAGCCGGGATCGCGATATTAGAAGTTGCGGTCATCACGGTTCTTCGCGGGATTGGACAGCGTGCCAAGCCCCTCGATGGTGATGTCGATGGTTTGGCCATCGACAAACCCACCAAGACCAGAGGGGGTGCCGGTGCAGATCACGTCGCCTGGCAACAGCGTCCAGACATCTGAGCAGAAGGCGATGATTTCGGGGATGGAGTGGAGAAGGTCTTTCGTGTTGCCCTTGCGGCGAAGCTCGCCATCTACAAAAGTCTCGATCTCGAGATTGAAAGGATCGATCTCAGTGTCGACGTAGGGACCCAGTGGGCAGAAGGTGTCATAACCCTTGGCTCTGGCCCACTGACCATCTGCAAACATCACGTCCCTCGCAGAGACATCATTGGCGATGGTGAATCCAAAGACCACATCGCGCCAATCCTCCGGCTTGACCCGCTTAGCAATCGAGCCAATGACGATGGCAAGTTCGCCTTCGTGAACGATGCGGCCCTCCACTGGAGGAATGATGATGGGATCCCCTGGCCCAATGACCGCGGTATTGGGCTTCAAGAAAATCAGCGGGTTATCGGGCCCATCGTGGTTCATATCCTGCGCGTGCTCGGCATAATTCATCCCCACACAGATCACTTTGGACCGAGGAATCACCGGAGCCAGAATGCGCACAGAGTCTTCTGGAACGCGGACTTCGGTGGGATTAATGCCGTGATAGAGCGGATCGCCAGCCAGCACGACAAACTCATTGCCATCGAGAATCCCGAACTGGGGCTCTCCGCCGGCCTGGCTGAACCTTGCGACCTTCATAGCTTTAGCGTAGCGAGTGAGGGCTAGGCGTTTTGGTCCTGCTTCTTGAGCCTCGAGGTGAGTCGGGCGCGCATCGTCTGGTCGAGCTCGACCTTGCGAATACGGACAATCTCGGGCGTTACCTCAACACACTCATCTTCACGAGCGAACTCGAGGCACTCCTCCAACGACAGTTCGCGCGGTGGCGTGAGGCGCTCAAGTTCTTCGGCATTGGAGGACCGGATGTTGTTGAGCTTCTTCTCTTTGGTGATGTTGACATCCATGTCATCAGCCCTCGAGTTCTCCCCCACAACCATGCCCTCGTAGACAGCCTCGGTGGGCTTCA
>CAZQIH010000063.1:0-6450 GCA_964593715.1 uncultured Microbacteriaceae bacterium | reverse complement strand
CGGTGGCTATGCAGCCGCGCTTCGCGCCAGCCAGCTCGGAATGAGCGTTGGGCTCATTGAGAAGGACAAGGTTGGTGGAACCTGTCTTCACGTGGGATGTATTCCCACCAAGGCTCTCCTCCACGCCGCTGAGGTCGCCGACTCTGCACGGCACTCCGACATGTTTGGTGTGCGCGCAACCCTCGAGGGCGTCGATCTGCCGGCGGTGAACCAGTACCGCGATGGGATTGTGGCCTCCAAGCACAAAGGCCTTCAAGGCCTCATCAAGGCCCGTGGCATCACCACCATCGAGGGCACGGGAACACTCATCTCCCCCACCACCGTTCAGGTAGGTGAGGACACCGTCGTTGGCAAGAATGTCGTCCTGGCTACCGGCTCCTACCCAAGAACGCTCCCCGGCCTAGACATCGGCGGGCGCATCATCACTTCCGAGCAGGCTCTGGCTCTTGACTGGATTCCCAACAAGGTGATCGTTCTCGGTGGCGGAGTTATCGGTGTGGAATTCGCCAGCGTCTGGCGCTCCTTTGGCGCCGACGTCACCATCGTTGAGGGCCTGCCCCGCTTGGTTCCGGCTGAAGACGAATCAATTTCTAAGCAGTTTGAGCGCGCGTTCCGCAAGCGCGGAATCAACTTCCACACTGGTGTGCGCTTCCAGTCGGCAACGCAGGACGCCAACTCGGTCACTGTAACCCTAGAAAACGGCACCGTCGAGACCGCCGATCTGCTGCTGGTCGCTGTCGGACGCGGGCCCAAGACGGATGGCATGGGATTTGAGGCAGTAGGTGTTGCGATGGACCGCGGCTACGTTCTCACCGACGAGCGTCTTCGCACCAACGTCCCCGGGGTTTTCGCAGTGGGCGACATTGTGCCTGGCATTCAGTTAGCTCACCGCGGCTTCCAGCACGGAATCTTTGTCGCCGAGGAAATTGCTGGCCTGAACCCCATGGTGGTTTCGGATCGCAACATCCCGAAGGTCACCTACAGCGAGCCTGAGGTCGCCTCTGTGGGCTACTCCGAACAGGCCGCCAAAGAAGAATTTGGCGAGGCAGGCATCGCCGTCTATGACTACAACCTTGCCGGCAACGGCAAGAGCCACATCCTAGAAACTGCCGGTTCGATTAAGGTCATCCGACAGGTTGACGGTCCAGTGCTCGGCGTTCACATGATTGGGGCGCGCGTTGGCGAGCTCATCGGCGAAGCCCAGCTCGCGGTCAACTGGGATGCTTACCCCGAAGACATCGCTCCTCTGCTCCACGCCCACCCGACCCAAAACGAAGCTCTAGGAGAGGCCTTCCTCGCTATCGCAGGCAAACCCCTGCACGCGCTGTAAGGTCTTCCCGAAACCCTCTCACAAGGAGAAATCTCACCATGGCTCAAGAAGTAACCCTCCCGGCCCTCGGCGAAAGCGTCACCGAAGGAACGGTCACCCGCTGGTTGAAGAATGTCGGCGACACAGTCGCCGTCGACGAACCACTCGTCGAAATCTCGACCGACAAGGTAGACACTGAAATTCCCTCGCCCGTTGCAGGCGTGGTGGAAGCAATCCTCGTGGCCGAAGACGAGACCGTCGAGGTCGGAGCAGTTCTTGCTCGGATTGGTGATGGCTCCGGCGTTGGTGCAGCCCCAGCCGCGCCCGCTGCTGAGCCTGCGGCCGCGGTGGTCGAAGCTCCCGTTGTTGACACTCCAGTCGTCCAGGCGCCGGCCGCTCCAGAGCCCGCTCCACTAGTGGCGCCGCCGGTAGCAGTCCCTGCGCCAGCCCCACCAGCGCCTGCCGTGGTTACACCACCAGTGGTCACTCCTCCCCCTGTGGCCGCACCCCCCGCCGTAGCTCCTGCAGCTCCTGTAGCTCCAGCCGCACCTGCTGTGGCCCCTTCTCCTGCAGGATTGCCTCAGCCCGCCCCCTCCGGTGGACGCTCTATGCCCTACGTCACACCAATTGTGCGCAAGCTTGCCAACGACCACGGTGTTGATGTCTCCAAGATCAACGGGACCGGTGTTGGTGGCCGAATCCGTAAGGAAGACATTCTTGCTGCCGCTGGGCAGGCTGGTCAGCCGGCTCCAGTAGCCGCGCCCACCACAGTGGCCGCTTCTTCTCTTCGTGGCACTTCGGTGCCGATGAGCCGCTTGCGCAAGGTCATTGCCGAGCGCGCTGTGGCCTCCATGCAGCAGACCGCTCAGCTCACGAGCGTCGTCGAGGTGGATGTCACCGAGATTGCTGAATTGCGCACTGCGGTCAAGGACCAGTTCGCGGCGGCAACGGGCGTCAAGTTGAGCTTCCTGCCTTTCTTTGTGAAGGCTGCCGCTGAGGCCCTCCAGGTGTTCCCGATCATCAACGCTGTGGTCGATGGCGAGAACATCGTGTACCCGGCAACCGAGAACATCTCGATCGCCGTTGACACCGAGCGCGGATTGCTCACCCCGGTTCTCAAGTCGGCCGGTGGGATGAACATCGCCCAGGTCGCCTCAGCCATTGCCGATTTGGCTGAGCGCACCCGCACCAACCAGTTGAGCCCCGATGAGCTCGCTGGTGGGACATTCACGCTGACCAACACGGGTTCCAGGGGCGCACTCTTTGACACTCCGGTGGTCTTCCTCCCCCAGGTTGCCATCCTTGGCACCGGAATCGTTCAGAAGAAGCCCGTGGTAGTCACCCACAACGGTGATGACTCAATTGCCATTCGTCAGATGGTCTACCTGGCCCTCTCCTACGACCACCGGATTGTCGATGGCGCGGACGCTGCCAGGTTCCTCACCATGGTGAAGGACCGTCTCGAGGCCGGCGACTTCGACGGCGATCTCGGAATCTAGGGTTCCAGGAAATCGAGGGCTTAGACATGGCGCAGAAGAACGCATCACCAGCTAAAGAGCCGGGCCGAACCAAGCAACTTTGGCAGATCTTCTTGATGACGAAGAAGACGGACAAAGCCCTGATCCCTCTGTTGGTCCTGACTTTCGTTGCCCCCCTCGGCGCGGGTATTGGCGCTGCAATCTTCATTTCAGCCGGCAGCATCCTCACCTTGATTCTCTACATCGTCACGGGTCTCATGCTCTCGATTCTGCTGACGCTGGTGGTGCTCGGAAACAGAGCCGAGCGCACCGCTTATCAGCAGATTTCTGGCCAGCCCGGCGCCGTTGGCGCCGTGCTGCGTAGCGCGCTGCGCAGAGTCTGGCAGGCCAGTGAGTTCCCGGTCGCCGTCAACCCGAAGACCCAGGAGGCCGTCTATCGCGCCGTGGGAAAGCCCGGGGTTGTCCTGATTGCTGAGGGCCCCCAGTCAAAGACCAAAAAGATGCTCGATGACGAGCGCAGAGCTGTGCTCCGCGCCGTCCCCGACATTCCCGTGCACTACGTGTTTGTGGGACCCGACGCGGATGCCACCCCTCTGCACAAGCTCAGCAAGAAAATGCGCTCGTTCAAGAATTCTCTGCGCAAGGCAGAGGTTTTGGCTGTGTCACACCGTCTGAACTCGCTCTCGCGCGGCGGAAACCTGCCTATCCCCAAGGGCATGGACCCTTTGAAAGCTCGCGCTCAGCGCCCCCGCTAGAGCCCCGACCAGCTAGCGCCGAACAAGGATGGTCCCGACCAATCGGTCGTGACCTCCCCGCATGTCATCATCGGTGAGTATTGCCGGCAGAACAACGGCAACCAAGAGCGGTCGCACCAGTGGCGCAATGATGCCAAGCGCCCCACCCTTAATGGGTGCGATACGAATACCCGTAATCAGATGCCCTGGGGTCCCAGCCGCTAAGAGTCCGCCGAGCATCGAGAGGCCCACAAACACAGCCAAGGTGGGCAGCGCGCGGTAATCGAAAAACAGGAGTGACACCGCAACAGCGATCCCCCAGTCGATAGATAGGCCCAAAACCCGCCGAAGATAAGTGGGCGTTGACCTGGGGCCATCCTGAGGCAGTCCGAAACGTTTGCCTGGCCAATAGTTCGGGTCATCGCTCTCCACCCCGCCAGTGTAGGACGCCTCAGAACGCGGCCGGGGTGTAACACGACCGAAACATTGTGGATATGGCAAAGAAACTGGCGGGACATAGCCTGAGGGTGCGTTGAAACCTCAGCGCACCCATCCCACGAAAAATCAGGAGCCACCAGCATGTTTAAGAACTCCTCTGAAGTTCTCAAATACATCAAAGATAACGACGTCAAGTTTCTTGACATTCGTTTCACCGATCTCCCGGGCGTGCAGCAGCACTTCAACATTCCGGCTAAGTCCGTCGACGAGGAGTTCTTCACCGTCGGCCAGCTCTTCGATGGTTCATCCATCCGCGGCTTCCAGCAGATTCACGAATCGGACCTTCAGCTGATTCCTGACGTCACCACCGCATACGTAGACCCCTTCCGCGACGAGAAGACCCTGATCATGGTCTTTGACATCTACAACCCCCGTAACGGTGAGATTTACAGCCGTGACCCACGCCAGGTTGCGCACAAAGCTGAGAAGTACCTCGCCTCCACCGGCATTGCCGACACGGCATTCTTCGCACCCGAAGCGGAGTTCTTCATCTTCGACGACGTGCGCTACGAAGTTCGCCAGAACAAGAGCTACTACGAGGTCGACTCGATCGAGGGCGCATGGAACACAGGCCGCCACGAAGAGGGCGGCAACCTTGCTAACAAGACCCCCTACAAGGGCGGTTACTTCCCCGTTAGCCCGATTGACCACATTGCTGATTTGCGCGATGACATCTGCCTCAAGCTCGATGAGGCTGGTCTCATCGTTGAGCGCTCGCACCACGAGGTCGGTACCGCTGGACAGGCAGAAATCAACTACCGCTTCGACACCATGGTGAAGGCGGCCGACGACATTCTGAAGTTCAAGTACATCGTCAAGAACACTGCGCTCCAGTGGGGTAAGACAGCCACCTTTATGCCCAAGCCCCTCATGGGTGACAACGGTTCGGGTATGCACACCCACCAGTCGCTGTGGAGCGATGGCAAGCCATTGTTCTATGACGAGGCCGGCTACGGAGGGCTCAGCGACATTGCTCGCTGGTACATCGGTGGAATTCTCGCTCACGCGCCAGCGCTGCTAGCCTTCACGAACCCCAGCATCAACAGCTTCCACCGCTTGGTGCCAGGCTTTGAGGCTCCTGTGAACCTGGTGTACTCGGCGGGAAACCGCTCCGCGGCTATCCGCATCCCGATCACCGGCACCAACCCGAAGGCCAAGCGCATTGAGTTCCGCGCGCCGGACGCTTCGGGTAACCCGTACCTGGCGTTCGCTGCTCAGATGATGGCAGGCCTGGATGGCATCCAGAACAAGATTGAGCCCCACGAGCCCGTAGATAAGGACCTCTACGAGCTTCCCCCGGAGGAAGCAAAGGCCATTCCTCAGCTCCCCGGCTCTCTCGAAGCGGCACTGGCAGCACTGGAGGCAGACCACGCCTTCTTGCTCAAGGGTGGTGTCTTCACCGAAGATCTGATCGAAACCTGGGTAGCGTTCAAGCGCGAACACGAGATTGCGCCCATGGCGCAGCGTCCTCACCCGTTCGAGTACGAGCTCTACTACAGCGTCTAGATCTCCTCGACTCTGGTGGGTCCTATCGTGGGATGGGGCCCACCAGTGCCGTTAAGGGGTGCTTTTCTTTCCGTAGAAAACGCGCTCGAACACGGCTCTCGCGTGGCGGGTAACCCTGAGGTATTCCTCATCGAGTGCCGTGGCGCTTCCTGGTGGGTAACCCATGAGCCTGGCAGCACCCTCTAGAGTCTCTCGATCAACAGGCAGAACATCGTTGGCCCTTGCGCCAAAGAGCGTGAGCGCAGTTCGCACACGGGACGCCATCAGCCAGGCCTCGCGGAGGTCCACCGCGTCCGCGGCGCTCACTATTCCCTCCTGCTCCAAAATGCCAAGCGCACGCAATGTCGATGGTGTCCTCAACCCCTCAAGCCGTCGTCCGTGGTGAAGCTGCAGCAGCTGAACGGCCCATTCGACGTCGCTGAGTGATCCACGGCCGAGCTTTAGGTGCCTGGTGGCATCAGCACCCTGGGGAAGACGCTCAGATTCCACCCGCGCCTTGATTCGGCGGATCTCGCGCGCCTCATTCTCGCCAAACGTCTCGGGATACCGAACCTGGTTCGCCATGGCCATGAAATCGCTGCGTAGGGGCTCATCGCCCACGACATCTCTTGCCCGCAAGAGGGCTTGAGCTTCCCAACCCAACGCCCAGCGTTCGTAGTACTGACGATAGGCATCAAGGCTGCGCACCAGCGGCCCGTTCTTGCCCTCTGGACGCAATCCCGCGTCCAATTCAACCGGGAAGAGCACATCCTCGCTCAAGCGAGTGATGTCCTTCACAATCTTGGAGGCTCTCTCCATTGCCTGGTCCCCCGCACCGGCATCGCGGAACACATAGAGCACATCGAGGTCACTGCCGAAGCCAAGTTCCGCGCCACCAAAGCGACCCATGCCGATAATGGCAAACTCCACACCGCCAGCGTCTCTG
>CAZQIH010000062.1:0-6618 GCA_964593715.1 uncultured Microbacteriaceae bacterium | reverse complement strand
CCTGGCGGATCTGCTTGACGCGACCTGCGATGGCGTCGGTCTGGCCGGCGCCTTCAACGATGGTGGTCTCATCCTTGGTGACAACGACCTTGCGGGCGCGACCGAGCATGTCGAGCTCGATGTTCTCGAGCTTGAGGCCGACCTCCTCGGAGATGACCTGGCCACCGGTGAGGATGGCGATGTCCTGGAGCATGGCCTTGCGACGGTCACCGAAGCCAGGAGCCTTGACAGCAACCGACTTGAAGATGCCACGGATCTTGTTGACCACGAGAGTGGCGAGTGCTTCACCCTCAACGTCTTCAGCGATGATCAGAAGCTGCTTGCCAGACTGGATGACCTTGTCAACGATGGGGAGCAAGTCCTTGATCGCAGAGATCTTCTGGTTAGCAATAAGGATGTAGGGGTCTTCGAAGACTGCCTCTTGACGATCGGGGTCAGTCACGAAGTATGCCGACAGGAATCCCTTGTCAAAGCGCATACCCTCGGTGAGCTCCAAGGTGGTGCCAAAGGTGTTGGACTCTTCAACGGTCACAACACCCTCTTTGCCGACCTTGTCGATGGCCTCGGCAATCAAGTCACCAATGGCGGTGTCCGCAGCGGAGATCGATGCGGTTGCAGCGATTTCTGCCTTGGTCTCAACCTCTTTGGCGATCTTGAGCAGGGCGTTCGAGACGGCCTCGGTGGCCTTCTCGATACCGCGCTTGAGGCTAATGGGGTCAGCGCCGGCTGCGACGTTACGCAGGCCTTCGCGCACGAGCGCCTGAGCCAGAACAACCGAGGTGGTGGTGCCGTCACCGGCAACGTCATCGGTCTTCTTGGCAACCTCTTTGACCAGCTCAGCGCCGATCTTCTCGAAGGGGTCGCTCAGTTCAATCTCTTTGGCAATCGAGACGCCGTCGTTGGTGATTGTGGGGGCTCCCCACTTCTTTTCCAAGACGACGTTGCGGCCACGGGGTCCCAAGGTCACCTTGACGGCGTCCGCCAAGATGTTGAGTCCACGCTCGAGACCACGGCGGGCCTCTTCATTAAAAGCAATTAGTTTTGCCATCAGTATCTCGTCCCTCCCGGACGTCTAGTGTGCTGTAGCTATTTGCACTCGCACTATACGAGTGCTAATTGATTTTGGCACTCTCGGGCTGAGAGTGCAAGCCACACGCCTAGGAGGGTAAGACTTAGTTGCTAATTAATGGTGACAGAGCCAGCATCCACATCGGACGAGTCGTTAGGTAGCAACTCGACCCAGGTGTTGCCCACGCCCAGAAGCACAGGGCTTCCGGCCTGGGTGCTCAAGACAATCGGGGACTCAGGGTTGGCCTTGATCCAGGTGATTTCAACGATCGAACCGCCGGTTGCGACATAGCCCGTGCCCTGGCTAACCAGACGCGTGGTCGGGATGTCTTCGATCACGTCAATACCGACGAAGAGAACGATGACGTTCGTAGCAGCCAGCTGGTTGCCACTCGAAGCGGAATCAGCCGCACCGTTGGTCTGAAAACGCACGAACTTGTTCTGCGTGCCATCCCATTCCCAGCTGGGGCTAGAGAACCCGCTGAAGCGGGTGTTCACCGAAGTGAGAGGCGTGCCCTCAAGCACAGCGGTGGATTCTTCCAGCGAGGCTGCGTAGTCAAACATCTTGGGGGGTGCCACGCGGTCCAGGTGCTGCTCAACGAGCTCAGGCGCCTTGACCAGAACGTTGTGGGGGGCAACCTTCGCGCTGGTGCGGTAGAAGGTCGATTCAGTGTCGGGCTGGCCGTGGATGGCGTTATAGACAGGGGCTGCCTGCATCATCTGGATGAAGCGCACCTGACCACCGGAGTAGGCGAACACGCCGCCGAAGGGGCTCACAATTTCGGGGTCCATCGGGCGAACCGAGCGAACTGGACCGATTTCCGCGGGAAGCTTTGAGTGCCACACGGCAAGGTAGCGGGTCATTCCACCCTCGACGAGTTCTTCAAAAACGATGTCTGCCTCATCAAGGCCAACCTGGGGCCTGGCAGAGGGGTGGTTGTCAATCTTTGCGGAGAGCGCAGGGCGAGAAAGACTTCCCGCTTCAATGGGCTCACCAGTCAGCGCGGCTACGGTCGCGTCGCTCACAACAGCTTCGCCGCCGGAAGAGGTTTCGCCGCCTGAACCGGGGTCACCACCGTCCGTGGACTCAGAACTACAGCCCGTAAGAACGAGAGCCGCGACAGCTCCCAGGGCCAGAAGTGAACGAATGTGACGCACCATGACTAACGACCTTCCCTGCTTATCTCTGTGGAGTCTACGCGCTAGGTCGATTGGGTATCGACATAGTTGGCGCCAAGAACAACGGTAACCCTCGCGCCTGGGTAGGCGCTGGTTTGAACCACCTGGTCAGAATCTATACCCAAAAGTTGAGCAATCCCCAACGCTATGCCACGGTCCGCATCATCGATATAGGCCACTGTGCTCTGCGCCACGTCCGTACTGTCCGCGTTGGTGGCGGTGGGCTCTGGCCACCCGACTGTGGTGAGGCGCTCCGCGGCCCTGGCAGCCATGCCCTGCTTGTCCGTGCCATTAAGAATGGTCAGGCTCAAACCCGTGAGATCAATCTGGGTCGGGTCAAGAACCGGGTCATTAGGGTCAGCGACATCAGGCTCCAGTTCAACGGTGTCCGGCCCGGTCTCCTCCGATGGCGCCTCGCCTTGAACCACAGGGAGCTCGGAGGGGTCAAGTTCTAGGTAGTCGTCGCTGCGATCCACAAACCACAGGCCAGCAAGCACCAGGACGACGACCGATCCAAGCCCAACGCCAATGGGGGCGAACATCGACAACGTCGACCGTTCGCGACGGTGGGTTCCCACATAGCGAGTGTCAGCAGGCGGGACGTCATCAAAACGGTCGGGCAGATAGGTGTTTTTTCCTGGCTTAGCCATTCTCTGCCTCCCCTCCTTCTGGCCCCAAGCGACGTGCGGTTTGGCGCATCTGCTGCGCTTGCCTGCACTGGCGAACGAATACCGCGTCATATTCCAGCGCAGCAGCCGTCTCACACAGGGCGTATACACGCTGATAATAACGAGCGAGGGTAAGGCCAAAGCGTTCCCTCACCGCAGATTCTTTATTTGGCACACTGCCCCACCAGGCTCGCTCAAACTCCAAAATCTCGGTGTCCGCAGCCGACAACGGCTCTGAAGGTGGGGTGGGGTTTGCCATATCGCCTTCATGATAGGCCGACACAGCCCCCACCGAGGTGGGGGCTTTAGGCTTGTCGCATTGTGATATTACCGCGCCGCGCCTTTCGGGCTTCTCTCGCTCTCGCGATTTCCCTGGTGCTCGTGGGGTGCCAACCCGGTTCCTACACAACCACCGCGCAAGCGCCCGCGGATCCTGGTGTTCGGGCACCCCTATCCGAGATCGAGTGGCTGGCGGACCCTCTTTCCCACGTTGGTGCTAGCACCGCGCTACTCCAGACCAGCGCGATAGAGCCAGTCTCGAGCACGAGCAAGCAGAACCTTCCTGTCACGGTGGAATCGGACGAACTCTCCGGCCAATTGAGCCTCACAATCAGCTCTACTGATCGCGTGTTGGCACTCGATATGTCAGGCTCCCTCGCTGCCACAGTGTGGGCGCTGGGCTTTGGAGACCGCTTGATTGGGCGCGATATCTCCACGACATTCCCAGGCGTTGAAGACCTGCCAGTCGTCACCGGCAGTGGTCACGCTATTTCTCCTGAATCGGTGCTCGCGCTGCGACCAGACCTGATCATCACCGATGGGACCATCGGCCCCATCGATGTTGTTCTGCAGCTTCGTGAAGCAGGAATCCCCGTGGTCTTTGTTCGGGTCGCACCTGGGTTGTCGCAACCCGCAGCATTGGCTCGCTCTGTCGCAGGGATTTTTGGGGCACCAGATGCTGGTGAACTCTTGGCCACGCAAGTCAATGCCGATATTGCGGCGGTGGTCGACGTCATCGCCGCCCGCGCTCCGCAGGCTCGAGAAGACAAACTCCGCATGGTGTTTCTTTATCTGCGCGGAGCCAATGGCATCTATTACCTCTTCGGCGAAGAATCGGGAGCGGGCGAGCTCATTACCGCGCTTGGCGGTATTGATATCGCCACCGAAATTGGCTGGGTGGGGCTTAGGCCGATGACGGATGAGGCCCTCATCGCTGCCAACCCCGACCTGATTCTGGTGATGACCGGTGGACTGGAGAGCGTCGGCGGGGTCGAAGAACTCATCGCCCTCAAGCCGGCATTAGGGCTCACGCCAGCCGGAGCGAATCTGCGCTTTGTGGATATGGCGGACTCTCAGGTGCTGAGCTTTGGCCCGCGGACGGCGTTGGTTATTGATGCCCTTGCTCGGGCGATTTACGCGCCCGAGCAGTAATCCAAACAAGCCCGCCACCCAAGAGAGCCAGGCCAAGCGCGCCACCGCCAACCCACCAGGGGTTCACTGCGCTAGCGGTGAAGCACGAGGGTGTGACCAGAAGTCGAATATCGACCGGGTCGAAGGACTCCCCTGCTGGGTAGGTGCCAAAGGATTCAGAACCTGCCGCCGTGAGCGTGACCTGAGCTCCAGTGACTACCCACTCTCCAGTGGCGACATCGAGGCTCTCATCGCCAGCTGACCATTCCAGAGTGACAAACTCGACGTCTTCGGCACTCACACTCACCATGTCCATGGTGTCGCCGGTCACATCGAAGACCAGTGTTGCGCTTCGCCCAGAATCCATCACCAGCGTGGGGTTTGCCAGTGAGGTGCGCAGGATTCCGCCGTGTCCCTCAAAGAGCAACTCGCCCTCGAATGCCACGCTGCCGCTCGTGCGATCTGGCGCAACGGTGCCTTCGCCGCCAGAGAAGATGAAGGCCGGAGTTTCATAGCCGACATCGCCCGAGGTCGTCCATTGTCCAAGCGCAATGGAACCGGAGATATAGGACCTAAAAGATTCTTTGAACCCCCAGGTCACTTCGGACTCCAGCACCTGGCACTGGCCCTCGGCCACCAGCGCGGCAGGGGTGGACGACAGCGCCACAAGGGCAGACACCGCTAGAGCAGAGAAGCTAGGCACCTGGCACGCGGACCATCAGGCGGTGGGGAATCCCGGCTTCCATGAACAGCTCACCACGGGCTTCGAAACCAAACTTCGCGTAGAGGCCGGTGACGTAATCCTGGGCATGGAGATACAGGGGCTCCTCACCAGCAATATCGAGCGCCCTCGCCATCAGGCGCTCGGCCAATCCTTGGCCTCTGGCATCAGCGCGGACCACCATTCGGCCAAGGCTCTTGGTAATTCCTTCGTGAGTCTTCGCCGCGGCAGGAGAATCAACAATCCTGAGGTAGCCAGTCATCCCTCGACCATCACTGACCCACAGGTGAACCGTGGAGGGGTCACGATCTGCCGCATCGAATTCTTCTTCAGTAATCTTCTGCTCCAGAAAGAAGACTTCACTGCGCAAGACCGCCATCTCGAAGACATCGTCAGGTGTGAATTCGCTCCACGTTTTGACGACAATCAATTCTTCGGGCATGGTCGCGAGTTTAATAGGCAGTGCTGGTAATTCGAGCGGACTGAGGTGGAGAGATGGCCGACAAGATTGTAAAAGACGACGCATCCTGGAAGGCGGAGCTTCCCCCAGAGCGCTACGCAATCCTCCGCCAAGCAGCAACCGAGCCGCCCTGGTCGGGCGAGCTTTTGGCTGAAAAGCGTGAGGGCGTGTACCACTGTGCCGGGTGTGGAAGCGCACTGTTTGCCAGCGAGACGAAATTCGAGTCCGGCTCTGGTTGGCCCTCCTTCTATGCAGCTATTGACGATGGCGCAATCGACTTGCACGAAGATCGAAGCCTCGGCACCATTCGCACCGAAGTTGTCTGTGCTGGTTGTGGCGGTCACCTAGGTCACCTGTTCCCCGATGGGTTTGGCACCCCGACCGGCCAGCGCTACTGCATGAACTCTCTGGCACTGGAGTTCGAGCCAAACCCCTAAGTACTGCGGCGCCCCAGGGTCACCATGAGGGCGCCGGCCAATGTCACCAGGGCGCCGACGATTGTGGAGACGCTCAAGTGGGACGTTGACAACGGAGCGAGGGCGTCCAAAATGATGGAGCCAATCAGCTGACCACTAATCAGGCTGACGCCCAATCCAAGGACGCCGACAATTCCCACCACGGTGACCTGCACCACAATAAAGACGACCCCGATGAACCCGCCGGTCCAGAGCCACCATGTTCCAGGCAGGCTCGCCGGCAACCCGAGGGTGGGTAGCGACGCCAGAAACGCCGTGATCAAAACCAGTGTTCCAACGACAAAGTTCACAAAGGTCGCGGCAATCGCCGACCCCGCGACGTTACGTACCCGACCATTGACTGCCTGCTGAAAGCCCGTCCCCGCGCCGGCTAGCAAGGGCAGAAGGAAAAGGAGCCCGACGTCAGGGAGCGACCCTGGCGTCACATCAAGTGCGACCACAACACCCACAAGAACGATGAGTGCCCCGAGTCCCCGCTGGAGCCGAAGCGGAACCTTCGTCACGCCAAACCAACCCCTGGAATCAATGAGGACCGCGCCGAGGCTCTGCCCGGTCACCACAGCAATGGAGAAGACAGCAACGCCCAGCACACCCGCGCTCAGGCCCTGAGTCAACACCAGGAAAGCTCCTCCAGCC
>CAZQIH010000061.1:0-6628 GCA_964593715.1 uncultured Microbacteriaceae bacterium | reverse complement strand
TGCCGGTTTGCCTCATCGTTTCGATGACGGTGTCGAGGCTGATCTAGTGGGCCCAATCGCCCAAGAGGGCAAGCCTGGTCGCCGCAACGGCGGTGCCGGCGGCAATCGCGTTTCGTTCAATGCAGGGCATCTGAACGAACCCACCGACCGGGTCGCAGGTGAGGCCAAGGTTGTGCTCCATGGCTATCTCTGCGGCGTTCTCGATCTGTTCGGGCGTTCCTCCCAGCAGTGCGGTGAGGCCCGCGGCTGCCATAGAGCATGCGGAACCGACCTCACCTTGGCAGCCCGCCTCAGCTCCCGAAATGCTCGCGTTTCGTTTATAGAGGCTGCCAATGGCGGCAGCTGTGGGGAGAAAGACGCTAATGATGTCCTCGTCGGAGATGTTCTTGAATTCTTTGGCCCAGTAGGCGACGGCAGGAATGATCCCGGCAGCTCCATTGGTCGGAGCGGTCACGACCCGGCCGCCATTGGCGTTTTCTTCGTTCACCGCGATTGCATAGGCCTGAAGCCACTGCGCGGACAGGTCGCTCTGGTCATCAGCCTCGGCAAGGGAGGCTGCCATGGCGTGCGCACGGCGCTTCACGGTGAGTGGGCCTGGTAACACACCCTCTGTGGCGAGGCCACGTTCAATGCAGCCGCGCATCGTCTCCCACACGGCACGAAGTTTCTCTCTCACCACAGCCTCGCCATGGACCGTGGAGTCATTAGCCATAGTCAGTTCGGCGATGCTGAGCCCGCTGGTGCGAACGTGCTCGAGAAGCTCCACTGCACTGCGGAAATCGAAGGGAACCTCCTGGGCCTCATCTGGCGCTGATGATTCGCCCTCCCCTTCGATGAATCCACCGCCCACCGAGTAGTAGACGCTCTCGTGAAGGACTTCCCCGGCGTTGCCGAGCGCCTGGAATTTCATGCCATTCGAGTGCTTCGGCAACATCGTCAAGGGGTGAAAAGAAATGTCACCCAGAGAGAAAGGAATAGTGCGCCCAAGGAATGACAGTTCACCTGAGGACACTGCTTCGTCAAAGGCGGTGCCGAGCACCTCAGGGTCACACGATTCTGGTTGATCACCGGCAAGGCCGCGAACAAGTGCGTTAGTGGTTCCGTGCCCGGCACCGGTGGCGCCGAGCGAGCCATACAAGCTGATGTGAATCTTGGTGACCTCGTGCGTGAGGCTTAGGGACTCGGTCTCACGAGCGAAGGCGCGAGCGGCCCTCATCGGTCCCACCGTGTGGGACGAGGAGGGGCCTACTCCTATGCGGAAGAGATCAAGAGCGCCGACGTGGGTCACGGACTACTTTCTGGTTTGGTGCTTGGGGTAAAGGACAGTGCGGGCCGGGAATTTTCCCGACCCGCACCGCGCTGTTACGCGTGAGTTACTGCTCGTTACGAGCCTTCACTGCGTATTCCTCTTCTGGGGAGAGCACCAAGCGGTGACGACCCCAGACTGCGAATCCAATCAACATCACGATGTAGACCACCGCGATGCCGACAATCGCTGGCAGGAACGCTGGGTTAATCAAGAACCCAATGAACGCAATGCCAGAGATGATGAGGGCAGCCCAACCACCAAACACACCCCAGGGAGAAACGTAGGGGCGCTTGAGGTTGGGGAGCTTCTTGCGGAGGATCAAGAACGCTGCTGCCTGCATACCGTAGGCGAGCATTGCGCCCCACACGGCGATGTTGAGCACCACTGCGCCTGCCACTGCACTGGCGCCTTCGGCACCGAGAGCTGCGAGGGCGTCAATGAGGACCAACGCGCCGAATCCAATCGCTCCACCAACGATGAGAGCGACCAGAGGCGTGTTCCTCTTGTTCGTGACGGAGAGGCCACGAGGGTAGTAGCCGGCGCGGGAGAGCGAGTACATGTTGCGCCCGTAAGCGAACATGATGCCCTGCAGCGAGGCAAACAGACCAATCAGAGCCATCAAGCCCAGAACTGCGGCCAGCTGGTCGTTCTGAAGTATCACGCGGAAGCCATCGAGCAGAGGCTCACCCGAGACGCGAATCTCTTCGGCACCCACAACACCCGTGTTCAAGAACAGCACCAGCAAACCGGTGAGGATCAGGGTTCCACGAGCCCACACACCCGCGCGAGGGATGTCCTTTTCAGGGGTGTGGGATTCCTCAGCTGCTAGAGGCAGTTCCTCGATACCGAGGAAGAACCACACAGCGAAGGGGATGGCGTAAAGGATTCCCATGACGCCAAAGGGCAGGAATGCGTTGCCGCCTTCAGCGGGTGCGATGTTGAAGAGGTTGTCGAAGCTGAACAGGCCGGAGAAGACTGCCATGACCGAGAACAGCAACAGGATTCCAATCGCAATGATCGCAACGATCAGTGCAAAGCGGAACGAGACGTGTGCTCCAAGGGCGTTCAAGCCGATGAAGATCGCGTAGAGGATCAACCACCATGCCCAGCCCGGAAGCTCAGCTCCCGTGAGGGCTCCGAGCACGCTTTGGGCGTATGCAGCGGAGAAGAACACCACAACAGCGGTGGTGGCGACATAGGTGATGGTCTCAGCGAGGCCGGTAATGAAACCTCCCCCTGGACCCATAGCGCTTCGTCCAAAGGAGTAAGCGCCACCGGTGTGTGGCATAGCGGCCGACATTTCTCCGATGGAGAAGATGAGGCCGTAGTACATCACTACCAGGATCAGGAAGGCGATGAAGAGCCCTCCGAATCCTCCGACGTCCAGACCGAAGTTCCATCCCGAGAAGTCACCCGAGATGACCGCGGCGACCGCGAGACCCCCGAGGCCCCAGACGCCAGCGGCGCGTGTCAGTTGGCGTTTGTCGAAGTAGGCCTTATCGACCTTGGTATAGGTGACGCCTGCCACCTTGGTGTTTTCACTACTCATGTTCGGTGTCCCATCTGTCGATGGAGACCCTCCGGCCTACGCTGGCCGGAGACCCTCCCCACGACGTTGTGAAAAGGAAATTGCGAGGTCAGCGTATCGAAGTTAAAGGACAGATTGCTAGACCATTGAGCAATTAATTTTTCGGGGATTTCCCAGACAAAAAGTTCCTCGCAGAGGGCACAACGCCAATTTTGTGCGAAGTGCTTGACATTTAGCCTGATGCCCAGTTGTCTAAAGGTTGAAAAACCTACCTATTGTGAGGCGGCCGTTCCAATGACGACAACAGGCTTTATTTCTCAGAGCGACCTTCAGCGGCTCTATGACTCTGGTGAGATCGACACCGTTGTCATGGCGTTCACCGACATGCAGGGTCGCCTGATTGGGAAGCGCGTCGCTGCCAGGCACTTCTTGGAGAACATTTCTCACCACGGTGCTGAATGTTGCAACTACTTGCTAGCTGTTGACGTTGAGAACAACACGATTCAGGGTTACGAGTTCTCCTCCTGGGACACCGGTTATGGCGACATGGTGATGGTCCCCGATATGACCACGTTGCGCATGGCGCCCTGGTTGCCCGGCTCCGTGATTGTCACAACAGACCTTGAGTCCACGAGCCACAAAGAAATCGCGCAGTCGCCGCGATCCATTTTGAAGGCCCAGATCGCCAAGCTCGAAGCGATGGGCTACCAGGCTTTTGTGGGGACTGAGCTTGAATTCATCGTCTTTGATGACACCTATCGAGAAGCATTCGCCAAGGGGTATCGCGACTTGAAGCCCTCCACCGACTACAACGTCGACTACGACCTCTTGGCATCTACCCGGGTTGAGCCACTGCTGCGCGACATTCGCAACAAGATGGACCAGGCCGGAATGTATTGCGAGGGCGTTAAGGGCGAGTGCAACCTAGGCCAGCAAGAAATCGCCTTCTTGTATGACCAGGTGCTGCGCACCTGTGACAACCACGGGATTTACAAGGCTGGCGCCAAGATGATTGCCGACGAGCACGGCAAAGCCATCACGTTCATGGCTAAGTACAACGAACGTGAAGGCAATAGTTGTCACATCCACATGTCGTTCCGTGGGCTAGATGGCTCCATGGTTTTCGCCGATGAGAAAGACCCCCGGGGTATGTCGGCGCTCTTCAAGAGCTTCATTGCAGGCCAGATTGCCCACACCAAGGAACTGACACTGCTCTATGCCCCCCAAATCAACTCCTATAAGCGCTATGTGGAGGGCAGCTTCGCGCCCACCGCGATTGCATGGGGCATGGACAACCGCACGGTGTCCTTCCGTGTGGTTGGTCATGGAGCTGGCATGCGAGTCGAGAACCGTGTTCCCGGTGGTGACGTGAACCCCTACCTCGCCACAGCGGCAATGATTGCCGCTGGTATCTCGGGTATCGAGCAGGGTCTAACCCTCGAGGACATCACCGAGGGCAATGGCTACATTGCCGATAAGCCACGGGTTGCCACCTCGATGCGCGAAGCGGCAGATCTCTTTGAGACCTCCACCCTTGCCCGCAGTGCCCTCGGCGATGGTGTCGTCGACCACTATGTCCACTACGCCCGGACCGAGATGAAGGCCTACGAAAGCGTCGTGACTGAGTGGGAGAGGATGCGCGGCTTTGAGCGCCTCTAAACCCCTCATCGGCGTCACGACGTATCGCCAGCCGGGCACCACCGGTGTGTGGTCTGGCGAGTTTGCGATGATTCCAGGCGATTATGTGGAGGGTGTTGAGCGGGCAGGGGGCACCATCGTGCTCTTGCCACCCCAGGGGCTCGACGCCGAGGGTGCCGCACGTATGGTGGCGGGCCTGGATGGTGTCTTACTCTGTGGTGGCCGTGATGTTGAACCCGCTCGCTATGGCCAGGAGCCGCTAGAGACAACGGAACGCTCCGACACCCGCCGCGACAACACCGAGGATCTGGTGCTGGGCGCCGCAATCGCCGCGGGACTGCCGATTCTCGGTATTTGCCGCGGAGCCCAGATGTTGAACGTGCACCGCGGTGGCACCCTGATTCAGCATGTCCCCGATGTGATTGGTGACACCCGCTATCAGCGCGGTGGTGGCGAATACACGATGATGGACGTTTCCCTGGTTGAAGGAACCGCGCTACACGGCCTCTATGACGGCCGCACCTCGGTTGGCCCGTGTGCGATGTATCACCACCAAGCAATTGATCAGGTGGGCTCGGGCATGGTCGTCTCGGCGTGGAGTCCCGATGGGTTGATTGAGGCCGTTGAGCTTGAGAACTATCCCTTTGGGGTTGCTGTTCAGTGGCACCCAGAGAAGACCCTGGAGGACCTCACGCTGTTTGAGGCCCTTATTTCTGCTGCCACCACGTATCGAAAGAAGAACTGATGAGCTATCAACTGGTCAACCCGGCAACCGCCGAGGCCATGGAAACCATCGAGCACACCTCGCTCGAGCAGACCGACGACGCGATCGCCAACGCCAAGTCGGCCCAGCGACGCTGGGCTGGCCTTGCGCCCGCAGAGCGGGCCGAGATTCTTCGAAGCTTCGCTGACGCGGTGGCTGGAGATGTTGAGAACTTGGCGGCTCTGGAGGTTCGAAACTCCGGGCATCCGATCTCGCAGGCACGGTGGGAAGCAAATCACGTGCGCAACGTCCTTGAGTACTACGCCGGAGCGCCGGAGCGCTTGATTGGCAAGCAAATCCCGGTCGCCGGTGGCATTGACATTACCTTTCACGAACCACTCGGGGTGGTGGGAATTATTACGCCCTGGAACTTCCCCATGACGATTGCCTCTTGGGGGTTCGCGCCCGCGCTCGCTGCCGGTAACGCCGTGATTGTGAAGCCCGCTGAGTGGACACCACTGACGACCATGCGTCTGGGAGAACTGGCCCGTGAAGCCGGCGTACCAGAGGGAGTTTTCCAGGTCCTTCCGGGCAAAGGCTCAGTAGTGGGCAACCGTTTTGTCACCCACGAGGACGTCCGCAAGGTCGTCTTCACCGGCTCCACGGAGGTGGGCAAAACCATCATGCGCGGCGCTGCTGATCAGATTAAGCGCGTCACCCTCGAGCTTGGCGGAAAGAGCGCCAACATTGTCTTCGCCGATGCTGATGTTGACAAGGCTGCTGCTACTGCGCCCTCCTCAGTGTTTGAAAATGCTGGCCAGGATTGCTGCGCTCGCTCGCGCATTCTGGTGGAGGCCTCGGTCTATGACCGTTTTATGCAGGGTCTTGAAAAGTCTGTCGCGGCCTTCAGTGTGGGGGACCCCACGAAGGACGAGACCGAAATGGGACCTCTGGTGACCAGCGTTCACCGCGATAGCGTGGCCTCGTTCGTCGAGGATGACAAGGTTGCCTTCCGCGGAAGCGCCCCGACTGGCCCTGGCAACTGGTTTGCCCCCACCGTGCTCGCGCCAAGCTCTCTTGACGATCGGTGCATGCGAGAAGAAATCTTCGGGCCAGTTGTCGCGGTGGTCCCCTTCAAGGACGAGGCTCACGCCCTCGAGATTGCTAACTCCACCGAGTATGGGCTCTCTGGCTCGATTTGGACCCGCGATGTGGGTCGCGTCATTCGCGTTGCCCGCGGAGTTGAGAGCGGCAACTTGTCGGTGAATTCCCACAGCTCGGTCCGGTATTCGACACCGTTTGGTGGTTTCAAGCAGTCGGGTCTTGGTCGCGAGCTTGGACCCGATGCGCCGCTGCACTTCACCGAAGAAAAAAACGTCTTTATCCCCAACGACTAAATAAGGAGAAACTATGTCGAAATCCACAATCGACCTCACCCAGCGCCTTGCTG
>CAZQIH010000060.1:0-6660 GCA_964593715.1 uncultured Microbacteriaceae bacterium | reverse complement strand
CCGATGAAGTGAGCACGAGAGATTTTCTCGGGGAGGTCGCCTCCAGGTAGTGGCCTCACGCGTCCTCACTCTCCGGCGACGACAGCGCCTCCAGCATGACCTCAACAAACGCCTGCGTAGCTCCAGGGCGGCCAAGCCCTGCAGCGTTGGTGCGCATGCGCTCCAACGCCTTCTCATCGCTGAGTAACGGCAGCACAACCTCTCGTACCCGCTCTGGTGTGAAATCCCGATCGAGAACCAGAACTGCCGAGCCCGCGGCGAGGCTGTCTGCGGCGTTCTTTTCTTGCTCTCCGTTGCCCACGGGATAGGGGACAAAAATTGCGGGCAAGCCCAGTACCTGGAGCTCCGACACGGTAGCCGCTCCCGCGCGGGAAATCACGGCGTTCGCCGCCGCGAAGGCCAGATCCATGCGATCGCAATACGAGAGCGCAACATACCCGGGGGCCGATGGGGGCAGGGGATTTCTACTACCCACGATGTGCAGAATCTGCCAATCCAGCCCAAGAATGTCCTGCACCACCTGAGCCAGGGTGCCATTGAGTGTTTGGGCGCCCTGAGAACCACCGGTCACCAACAGGGTCTTCTTGCCTGGCTTCAACCCAAAGGCGGTCCGCGCCGCGGAAGGAGAGGGCTCTGGTTCCGGATGAGTGATACTCCTGGCCAAGGGCATACCCAAAACCCTGGCGTGGGGCAAATGGGTCTGGCTGAAGGTGGTGACCACAAAGCGAGTAAGCCGCGCGCCGAGTTTGTTGGCAAAACCTGGGACCGAGTTGGCCTCGTGGATTACAAGAGGCGTCCTGGTCAGCCATGCCGCAACATAGCTTGGCGCAGAGGCATAGCCCCCAAATCCGGCAACGACCTCGGCTCGGTGGCGTCTGACCAGCCACACGACCTTAGCCACAGCCATGGCGAAGCGAGGCCAAAAGAGAAGCGCAGCGAGACTGAACTTACGCGGCATCGGCAGCTTCGCAGTTGTTGCTAGAGCAAATCCAGCGGCCGGAACTAAACGCGATTCCAGGCCCTGCGCTGTGCCCACGACAAGAATGTCCGAGGGCGCACAGTGCCCTCGCCGCACGAGTTCGCTGGCGACTGCAAGCAGGGGGTTGACGTGGCCGGCGGTGCCACCGCCCGCCAGAAGAACTCGAGTCATCGAGTGCTCGCCCTTCGTCGTGCTCGATACTCGCTCACTGATTCGGAGCCGGCGCGGTTCAGGGCCATGACCACGCCAATAGCGATCAACGACGAGACTAGGGCTGAACCACCCATAGACATGAAAGGCAGCGGAACGCCCAAAACGGGCAGGAATTCCAGGACCACCGCGATGTTAACCAGCGCCTGGCCAATCAACCAGACCATGACACCGCCGGTGACAATTCTTGCGAACGGGTCTTGCTGAGCTCGCACCATCCGAGCCATTGCAATAGCAAGGACGACAAAAGCGGCCATTACCAACGTGGTCCCTGCAAGACCCAGCTCCTCACCAACGATGGCAAAGATGAAGTCGGTCTCCGCTTCGGGCAGCCATGACCATTTGGCTCGGGAGTTGCCAAGCCCCACTCCCAAAAGGCCGCCTGAGCCCAGCGCAAAGGTGGAGTGCACACTCTGCCAACAGGTGGTCAGATAATCGGCCTCAGTACAGCCAGAAAACCAGGTCATGATGCGCGTGACACGGGAAGGGCTAATCACCGCAAAAATTCCGAGAAATGCGCCCAAGACGCCCATGAGTGCGGCCAAGTGAGCGAGTCTAATCCCCGCCAGGAACGCAACTCCCAGGGCAATCATCGTCATGATTCCCACTGTTCCAAGGTCACGACCGGCAACCACCAGAGCCAGTGCAACCCCCACACCCACTGCCAGTGGCCTCATCAGAACTCGATAGTCGTGAAGATAATCGAGCCGATCGGACAGGATTGCCGCCATCCAGGCGATCAAGGCGACCTTCAAAATTTCGGAGGGCTGGCCACTAAATCCAGCGATGTTCACCCACGCACGGTTGCCACCCTCGGTAATTCCAAACGCGGTGAAGACCAAAGCCTGAAACACGAGCGCTGCAAGGAATACCGCGGGCGTCGCCCGCTTGATTTGGATGGGCTTGAGACGCGACACCGTCAACATCAGCGGAATGCCAAGCATCGCCCAGAGCGCCTGTCTCACAAAGGTCGCAAAAAAATTGCCGTCATTGCCGAGCGCTGAACCAACAAAAGACGAGGAGAGGACCATCACCAAGCCGAAGGCAACCAAAAACAATACGGTCGCGACCATCACGACATATTCACCGGATTCGGCGCGGAAGAGGCGCTTGACGCTCACAACGGTGCGAGGTTTGCCAGCCGGAGCGGGAGACGACGGCCGAAGAGTAGTTGTCACGACGCCCCCTTCCTCAGATTCACCGTGCGCCGGCCCACCGGGGCCAAGTGTCCATCTCTAAGTGTGAACCTGGTGGAGCCTTCGAGCCGATAGGGCGCGCCGGCATGTCCCCAGCCCTACTGGGGACTAGGGAAGGGTGACAACACCCGCAATGAGCGCGGGTGGCACATCGTAAGAGCGAGCAATCGCTATGGCAGCAAGGACAGCGGGCAAATCATCGGGGATAACCCACCCCGCTTCCTGCAGCTCCTCCGTTGTGGAAATCTCGAGAGCTTGGTGCGCACGGTCTTCAAGAAAAGCCCGGTCGCAGAGAATGCCCTCCACCAGGCCCAGGTCGCTCATCCCCGGAGAATCAAGACCAATCCCAATCGCTCTCGCGCCCTCAACCACGTCGGCATCCTTGACCATCTCTTCAGTGGGGCCAACGCTCCGACGATAAACGCAGGCGTTCGTCGTCGCATCAAAGCGAGTTCCGCTGGGGTCTTCTCCACCATCACCCAAGGACACCGTCAGAACGGGCCTCCGTAGCGCCACCGGGTAGCGCTGCCACCACCCCAGCCCTGCAGAGCCAGCGGCAATGACGAGGGTTGTGTAGGGCTCAGGGTCGCGCAAAGCATCCAGCAGCGGCGCGCTCCCCAGCCCAACATGGCGCGCGATGCGACCATCCGCAATCAGAATGCGCGTCGCCAAGTCAGCAATTCGGGGCGCGTCAGTCTCACCCACCACGATGACCCACTGCGCCACGACGTCCTCTTTGTCACGAACCCGCCACGCAAAATCCACATCTGACCACACCGGGACTCCAGCGTTGGCAAGGGCACGCGCAACGACATCGTCGCGCGCTATCGACGGAGACACCACGACGAGATTCGCCAGGTGACCAAGAGCTGCCTCCACCCTCGCTTGTTCGTCGCTCGAGACGAGAACCTGGGCGCCAATGACCTCGGCTATGCGCACAACATCGTCTTGCGCTTCGGGTGCGAGCGCTAAGACTTCCGCGCCAAGCTCCGCCAGCGTGTCAACCACGGCAAACCCGGTGGCATCGAGGCCCAAAACCACTACCCGGAGGCCCGACCAATCACTGTGCCAACTGGTGAGGGTGTCAAGTGAAGCGGCCATCAACGGCTGAGCCACTCCAAATAGAAGAGCCCCGCACCAACAGCAGCAAACAGGCCGGCAATAAGCCAGAACCTGACCACGATGGTGACCTCAGCCCACCCCTTAATTTCGTAATGGTGGTGGAGTGGTGACGAGTAGAAGACGCGTTTCCCACCGGTCGCCTTGAAATACAGGCGCTGGATGATGACCGAACCTGTCAAGATCACGAACAGGCCCCCCACAATCGGCAACAACACTTCGGTGCGGGAGAACAACGCAAGCGCCGCCACGCCACCACCGAGGCTCAAGGAGCCCGTGTCGCCCATGAAGATCTTTGCTGGGGAGGTATTCCACCACAGAAACCCAATCAAGGCGGCAGAAACGATGGCGGCCACCGAGGTCAACTCCAGCGAATCACGCACCTCGTAGCACTTATAGAGGTTTTCCTCATCCACGACACCACGGAAACACGACTGGTTGAACTGCCAGAAGGTGATCATCACGTAGGCAACAAACACCAAAATTGTCGAACCACTGGCCAGGCCATCCAAGCCATCCGTGAGGTTCACCGCATTAGATGTTCCAACGATGATCAAGCTTGCCCACACGGCAAAGGCAATCATGGCGCCAATCTGACCGAGCCCCACAAAGGAAACGACGTCGGCGTTACGGATGAGAGAAATACCCAAAGCTGCCGGAGTCTGATTGTCCTCATCGGGAAACGACACCGCCAGCACGGCAAAACCCACAGAGGCAAGAATCTGACCGACGACTTTCGCTCGTGGGCTGAGCCCCAAAGATTGCTGGCGACGCACCTTAGAAAAATCATCAAGAAAGCCGACAATGCCCAGTGCGACCATGAGCCCGATAACCAACACGGCCGACTGGGTGACGGGGGCACGTTCGATGAGGTGTGCGCCGAAATAGCCAGCGACCACGGCCAGCAAAATCACAATGCCGCCCATCGTCGGTGTTCCTCGTTTGACGAAGTGGGTCTTGGGTCCATCCTGACGAATGAATTGTCCCCATCCGATTTTTTCAAAAAGTCGGATGAACAGCGGGGTCAGGAACAGCGAGAAAAAAAGCGCAATCGCGCTACCGAGCAACAGAATCCTCACGAGAGGTCCTCCACAAGCCGAGTGGCAAGAGGGAGAAGCGACGGTCCTGTAGTCCCCATCACGAGCACCACATCCTCCGGCCGGATAAACGCACGGATGTCATCGTACGCGTCATCAACGCTGTCACAGTGCTGCGACTCTCCATCCCAGGAGCCCTCCCTTCCCACCGAGAGGAACAGCGCTCTGGCTTCAGAGCCGACCGCGAACACTTGGTCAACATTCAGGCGAACCATCAGGGCGCCAAAGGCTCCCAAGTCGTCATAGTCGGAATCTCCGCCAAAATCAAGAGCGCCCGCTGCAACGATCACGCGCCGTTGCCGGGCGGCGAGACTGGTCACCACCTTCAGCGACGTTGCCGCGTCGTTCACGCCACGCGTTGCGGTGTCGTCGATAACAATCACGCCCTGGCTCACGGGACAAGCATCGAGGATGTGGGGCTCGTGGGCATCTCCCGCAGCGGCGATCGCGTCGCTCAGACTGATCCCGGTAGCAAGGGCAGAACGAATGGCCAGCAGACTCTGCTGGAGAAGTCCGGGGGCCATCGTCGCAACCTCCCAGGGAATCCGCTCGTTTCCTACGACGAGCACTCCTCCCGATCGACCCCAGTCTGTCCAGGGATTCTCCAGGACAAGCTCAACCATGTGGTTGCTCCGCGTTGAAGCCAGCCTCGCGGAGGGCCGCGCGGGCCTCGTCACGGGCAGAATAGGGGACCTTTTCCCCGCCAATGTCTCGATAGTTCTGCGATCCAGGGCCGCTCCACAGGACGCTATCGCCCTCCCCCACCAGCGAGATTGCATGGCGGATGGCTTCGCTGGGATCAGGTATCTCAAACCATGTGGAGCCCTCGATAGATCGAACTCCTTCGAGTAGCCCGGCACGAATCACCGCAGGATCTTCACGCCGGGGATCGTCGTCGGTCACAATCACGATGTCTGCAAGCGTCGCAGCAGTTGCCCCCATGAGGGGTCGTTTTGACGCGTCCCTGTTGCCAGAAGTCCCACACACCATGACAATCTTCCCGCTGGTACGCGCCCGGACCGTGTTCAGGGTGGCCCGGTACGCGTCTTCGCTTCGCCCAGCATCAACGAAAACCTGAGGGCCGGTGGGTCCGGAGACCCGCTCCACGCGACCCGGGATGAACACAGGAATCCCCGGAGTGCCAGGACCCATGGCGCGCTCCAGCTCAGAGGGGGCTAGACCCTGAAGGATGAGCATCACAGCAGCGAGTGCCGCATTGGCGACCATGTGTTCGCCAAGGATGGGCGCCACGAGTTGAATCGCTTCCCCCTCAGGGGAGCTCAACGAGAACGTGGTCGTGTCGCCGTCGGCGCGAGTAATGGAATAGCGCCAATGAGGCACGTTGTCTATGCCCTCGGACGGCCCTGCCCCCACCGTCCAGAACGGGATGGAGGTCCCCCGCGCCAGGGCAAGACCCCAGGGTGTGTCGACGCAAATGACCGCTTTCCGGGCGCGCAACGGCGTGAACAAAGCTGCCTTGGCGGCCAAATAATTGTCCATGTTGCCAAAGTCTTCGAAGTGGTCATGGCTGAGATTCGTGAACCCAGCAACATCGGCCACCACACGATCCAGGCGATTTTTGTCCAACGCCTGCGCGCTAACTTCGATGGCAAGGCCACGCACACCCTGCTCTGTGGCGAGCGCCAACATCGCGTGAATATCGGGGGCTTCTGGGGTTGTGAGGGTGCTCTTGTAGGGGACCCCCGCCACGGCCCGCTCGGCAGTCGTGGAGAGAGCGGTAGTCCAACCGAGCCCTCTCATCAGCGCATCCAATAGAAAGGCGGTGGACGTTTTCCCGTTGGTTCCGGTGACCGCAGCGATCACCATGGAGCCGATATCGCCGGTGCCATAGATTTCTGCGGCGATATCGCCCAAGCGCGCTCGAGGCGACTCGATGACAACCCGCGGTGTTTCCTCGGGTAGCGAAGCGGCGCCCTCGGCGTCGGTGATGACAGCGGTAGCTCCGGCGTTCGCCGCCGCGGGCCAGAACTCAATCCCATGACGGTTAGCACCGGGTAGCGCTGCAAAAAGGTCGCCTGGTTGAACAAGACCTGTATGA
>CAZQIH010000059.1:0-6672 GCA_964593715.1 uncultured Microbacteriaceae bacterium | reverse complement strand
TTTCTCTTCTCACCACTCTCGGCGCCTCGGTCACCCTGGTGGCCCCACCTGATCTCATGCCTCAGGGCGTCGAGGATTGGCCCGTCGATCACACCCACGATTTTGACGATGCCCTTGCGCTCGGGCCCGATGCCGTGATGATGTTGCGCGTTCAACGCGAGAGAATGGGCGGTGGTTCCCCAATCAGGTCGAAGGATTATGTGCGCAACTATTCGCTGACCGCGGGTCGAGCCGATCGGCTTCCTGCCTCCAGCATCGTGATGCATCCCGGGCCAATGAATAGAGGGGTTGAGATTGCCTCCTCGGTTGCCGACTCGTCGCGCTCCGTAATTCTCGACCAAGTCCGAAACGGAGTGTCTATTCGCATGGCCACACTCTATGAACTGAGAGGTGGCGGGGCATGACCAGTTACATGATTTCCGGTGCCCAACTCCCCGGCGGAGGACGGTCTGATCTGGCGATTCGTGATGGGCGCTTCGTAGACCCGAAGGATGTTGAGGGGAAGAAGGACACGGTCCTCATTGATGCGAGCGGGCTGGTAGCTCTTCCCGGCCTTGTCGATCTGCACACGCACCTGCGCCAGCCAGGCTTGGAACAGGCGGAGACGATTCTCTCGGGCTCACAATCTGCGGCACTGGGTGGGTTTACTGCGGTGCACGCGATGGCCAACACCGACCCTGTGGCGGACGGCCCAGGCATTACCGACGCGGTTGCGCGGATGGGCCTGGAGGCTGGTTACGTGACGGTGCGCCCGGTGGGTGCGATTACAAAAGGGCTTGCTGGTGAGGAGCTCTCGGCCATGGCCGCAATGGCCGCTGGCAGTGGCGCGGTGCGAGTCTTCTCTGACGATGGCAGATGCGTCCACGATTCACTAGTGATGCGGCGCGCCCTCGAACAGGCAAAAGCGCTTGGGGCCGTTGTTGCCCAGCACGCGCAGGACCCACGGCTCACCATCGATGCTCAGATGAACGAGGGCGCGCTGTCCTCACGCCTGGGTTTGGTGGGTTGGCCAGCCGTTGCAGAAGAGAGCATCATCGCAAGAGATGTGTTGTTGGCGGAGTACGTTGGCGCCAGACTCCACGTGTGCCACCTCTCGACGGCTGGCTCCGTGGACGTGATCAGGTGGGCTAAAAAGCGGGGAATTTCAGTGACCGCCGAAGTGACGCCCCACCACCTTCTCCTCACCGAGGACAGCGTTGCGAGCTTTAACCCGCTGTTCAAGGTCAATCCGCCGCTACGAAGAGCAGAGGACACCCTCGAGCTGCGGGCTGCAGTCGCGGAGGGGGTCATCGACATCGTGGCAACGGATCACGCGCCCCACCCCAGCGAGTCCAAGGAGTGCGCCTTCGGAGAGGCAGCCTTCGGCATGTTGGGCCTCGAGATGGCCTTGCCTGTGGTGATTGAGACTCTCGTTAAGCCAGGCCTCATCGGTTGGTCCGATGTTGCCAGAGTGCTCTCGACCACCCCGGCGGCTATCGGTTCGCTCTCTGGGTATGACACTCCACTCACGATTGGCTCACCAGCCCATCTGACTCTGGTCGATCCATCGGCGGTTTCAGTGAGCCCCAGGGGCAGTCTCAGTTCGAATAACCCCTACCCAGAGAACGTCCTGCCCGGTCGCGTTATGTTTACCTTCCATCACGGGTTGGCCACTGTGGCCGACGGCGAGCTCGTCGACGCCGCCGTGGTGAGCGCGGGAGGGCCCAGATGACGCAGGAAATTGCCGGATCCATGATGATCGCCCTGATGGCTGTGAGCCTGGGGCTTGCGCTCTGGGGATGGCGCAGGCGGGTTGGGCGCTACCAGGGGGAAGTAGCAGCACTTGTTCGGGATGTGCCCGCTAGCGAGCCCATGTTCGTCATCAACGCCCTCTATGTGGCAACGACCGAAGCGGGTGAACCACTGGAACGTGTAGCGGCTGGGCCCCTGAGTTACCGGGCTAGAGCGCGTCTTGCCGTTCATCCGGAGGGTCTCGTCGTTCGGATTCCCGGGGAGGATGCGGTGGTGTTTCCAGCGCATGGCCTCCAGGCGGGCACGGCGACGTGGACAATCGACCGGGTTGTCGAAGAGGGCGGTCTTGTCATGGTGCGCTGGTCGCTATCCGGACGTGATGTGGATAGCTATTTCCGCATTGTTGATGGCGATACGCAAGGATTTATCGATGCCCTCGGGCTGGTAGGAAGAGGAATCAAGTGAGCCAAGGTCGTGCAGTTCTCGTACTCGAAGACGGTCACCGTTACGAAGGAAAGGCGTGGGGGGCCACGGGGGAGACCCTGGGAGAGGTCGTCTTTCAAACCGGAATGACGGGTTACCAGGAGACACTCACCGACCCTAGTTACGCCGGCCAGATTGTCGTGATGACAGCGCCTCACATCGGAAACACCGGAATAAATGACGAAGATCCGGAGTCACGCCAGATTTGGGTTGAAGGGTTTGTGGTTCGCGACCCTGCCAGACGGCCCTCAAATTTTCGTTCGGTGCGAAGCCTGGATGATGAGTTGGAAGCCCAACAGATCGTGGGCATATCGGGCGTCGACACGAGGGCCATCACCCTGGTTTTGCGTGAGGCGGGTGTCATGCGCGGGGGCATTTTCAGTGGAGATGTCTATTCGCTCCCACCTGCCGAGCAACTCTCCCGCGTGGTGAACCAGGAATCAATGGCGGGGCGCAATCTTTCCACTCTGGTCAGTGTCAGTGAAGTACGTGTTGTTGAGCCGATCGGGGTTCCCCTGGGAAATCTCGCAGTGATCGACCTCGGTATCAAGGATTCGACTATTCACCATCTGGCTGCCAGAGGGTTCCGGGTTCACGTTCTTCCCGCCGATTCGACGTTTGCCGATGTCCAGGCCATCGATCCTGTCGCGCTGTTCTATTCCAACGGTCCCGGTGATCCAGCCGCCAGCGATGCCCAGGTCGGGCTCCTGCAGAGCGCACTGCGAGAGGGACTTCCATTTTTCGGCATCTGCTTTGGTAACCAACTACTGGGCCGCGCTCTGGGCTTTCCTACGTACAAGCTGAAGTACGGTCACCGCGGGATCAACCAACCAGTGGTCGACAAATCCACCGGCCACATAGAAATTACGGCTCAAAACCATGGGTTCGCGGTTGATGCTCCCCGCGAGGGCGTGGTCGAGTCACCAGAAGGATTTGGGCGCGTTGAAGTGAGCCACATCAGCCTCAACGACCAAGTGGTCGAAGGCATTCGAGCTCTGGACATTCCGGCGTTCTCGGTCCAGTACCACCCGGAGGCGGCCGCTGGCCCCCACGACAGCACCTACCTGTTCGACCGTTTCAAAGACATGGTTGAAGCTCACATGACCACTCCCAACGGAAGCGCCGCCTAATGCCCAAGCGTTCAGATATCTCCAGCGTCCTCGTCATCGGCTCGGGCCCGATTGTCATCGGCCAAGCAGCGGAGTTCGACTATTCAGGGACTCAGGCATGCCGCGTTCTCCGCGAAGAGGGTGTGCGGGTGATTCTGGTGAACTCAAACCCCGCGACCATCATGACGGACCCTGGTTTTGCCGACCAGACCTACATTGAGCCGATTACCACGGCTGTGCTCGAGGCCATCATCAAAAAGGAGCGGCCCGACGCGATATTGCCGACGCTTGGCGGTCAAACCGCCCTGAACGCCGCGATGGCCCTCCACAATGAGGGCATCCTTCAGAAATACGGCGTGGAATTGATTGGTGCGTCGTTCGAGGCCATCCAGAGGGGTGAGGATCGCCAGATATTCAAGGATCTGGTCATTGAGGCTGGCGCGGACGTGGCCAAGAGCTTTATTGCCACGACCGTCGAGGATGCGATCGACTATGCCGAAGAGCTGGGCTACCCGCTCGTGATCCGGCCATCCTTCACTATGGGAGGCCTCGGTTCAGGGTTCGCCCACAACCGTGACGAGCTTATTCGCATGGTCACCGATGGTCTCCACCAGAGCCCGACGACTGAGGTCCTGCTCGAGGAGTCGATCCTGGGCTGGAAAGAGTACGAGCTCGAGCTGATGCGCGACGCTGCGGACAATACCGTCGTGGTCTGCTCGATTGAGAATGTTGACCCTGTTGGCGTTCACACGGGCGATTCGATCACTGTTGCACCGGCCCTCACCCTCACCGACCGCGAATATCAGCGCCTGAGAGACATCGGTATCACGGTCATTAGGTTGGTTGGTGTTGACACTGGTGGGTGCAACATTCAGTTCGCGGTAAACCCCGAGAACGGACGAATCATCGTCATTGAAATGAACCCTCGCGTGTCCAGGAGCTCCGCGTTGGCGTCTAAGGCCACCGGATTCCCCATTGCCAAGATTGCAGCGAAGTTGGCGCTGGGATATCGCCTTGATGAGATTCCCAACGACATCACGCGGGTGACACCCGCTTCCTTTGAGCCAACACTGGATTACGTTGTGGTGAAGGTGCCTCGCTTTGCTTTTGAGAAGTTTCCTCTCGCTGATCGCGCGCTCACCACCACCATGAAGTCCGTCGGTGAGGCGATGGCGCTAGGCCGCAACTTCTCGCAAGCCCTCAATAAAGCGCTTCGCTCGCTCGAACAACGGGGGAGCTCTTTCCACTGGGGGACACAAGAGCTCAGCAAAACGGAGCTCATCGCTAAGTCGAAAATGCCCACCGATGGTCGCATTGTCACGGTCCAGCAGGCCTTGCGGGCCGGCGCAACAATTGATGAGCTCTTCGAGGCCACAGGCATAGACCCGTGGTTTCTCGACCAAATCGTCCTCATCAACGAGGTTGCCGATCAGGTCGCTACAGCGACAGAGCTCAGCACCGATGTTCTGCTGTATGCGAAAGAGCATGGGCTCAGCGATGCCCAGATAGCGGAAATCAGGGGCCTTGCGGAGCACGAAGTTCGAGCGCTTCGTCATGAGCAGGGCATCCGGCCGGTCTTCAAGACTGTCGACACGTGTGCTGGTGAGTTCCCGGCACTGACGCCCTACCACTATTCGAGTTATGACCTTGAGTCGGAAGTGAATGTATCCGAGCGCCAGAAGATCGTGATTTTGGGTTCTGGACCCAACCGTATTGGCCAGGGCATTGAGTTTGATTATTCCTGTGTGCATGCAGCGTTTGCGCTGGCTGAGGCTGGTTACGAGACCATCATGATCAACTGCAATCCCGAGACGGTCTCGACGGACTATGACACGAGTGACCGGCTTTATTTTGAGCCTTTGACACTTGAAGACGTCCTCGAAGTCATTCACCAAGAGTCCTCTCGCGGCGAGCTGCTCGGTGTGCTCGTCCAACTGGGTGGGCAGACGGCGCTTGGCCTTGCTCAAGGACTGAAAGCGGCTGGTGTTCCGATCCTGGGGACCACGCCGGATGCCATTGACTTAGCTGAGGAGCGCGGATCCTTCGCCCGTATTCTCGGCGAAGCAGGTCTGATTGCGCCCAAGAATGGGACGGCCACCACACTGGAGGGCGCAACAGAGATTGCCGCCGATATCGGCTTCCCCGTGCTAGTGCGTCCGAGCTTCGTTCTTGGCGGGCGAGGCATGGAGATCGTCTATGACCAGGAGAGCATGGTCGACTACTTTGAGCGGATCAAAGAGTTCGCCATTGTCGGAGAGGACGCTCCGTTGCTGGTGGATAGATTCCTCGACGACGCAGTCGAGATCGACGTTGATGCGCTTTATGACGGCAAGCGCCTCTACATCGGTGGCGTCATGGAACACATCGAAGAAGCGGGAATTCACTCTGGTGACTCAGCCTGCACGCTTCCCCCGGTGACACTGGGCCGAACGATTGTCGACCAGGTCTGTGACGCCGTCGAACTGCTCGCTAAAGGCATCGGTGTTCGTGGCCTGATCAATGTGCAGTTCGCCGTGGCAGCGGGTGTCCTCTATGTTCTGGAGGCTAATCCTCGCGCAAGCCGGACAGTCCCGTTCGTGTCGAAAGCATTGGGCATTCAGCTGGCACGTGCCGCAGCCCTCGTGATGGCGGGCGCGACCATCGATGATTTGATTACCTCCGGGGAGCTACCTGAGAAGGATGGCCGCGTCGTTCCGTTGGATGCTCCGATTGCTGTCAAGGAGGCCGTGTTGCCTTTCAAACGGTTCCGTACCCCCTCCGGAGAGATTGTTGACTCGATCCTTGGCCCCGAGATGCGCTCCACCGGTGAAGTGATGGGAATCGACACGACGTTCCCCAGAGCGTTTGCCAAGAGCCAGGACGCCGCATACGGCGGTCTGCCACGCTCGGGAACGGTCTTTGTCTCAGTAGCGGATAAAGACAAGCGCAGTGTGGTCTTGCCGGTTCTGAGACTCAGCCAGTTGGGTTTCTCCATTATTGCCACGGAGGGGACCGCGGAGACCCTCGCGCGGTATGGAATTGCCACGCGAGTGGTCCGTAAGCACACCGATGTTGAGGGGGCCACACAGGGTCCGAGCATTGTGGAGCTGATTGCTCATGGGGATGTCGATATCGTCATCAACACTCCGCGGGGACGCAGCGCTAGAGCCGATGGTTACGAAATCAGAACGGCAACAGTCGCTGCCGACAAGGCGCTTTTCACCACGATCGCCCAGGTTGGCGCTGCGGTTGCTTCTCTCGAGGACCGCCCAGAGACCCCCAGTGTGACAAGCCTGCAGGAGTATGCCGCGGCGAGGAACCTCTGATGTCGTATGCCACCAGGCTCGACGCCCTGACGAGATCCGGCCCC
>CAZQIH010000058.1:0-6692 GCA_964593715.1 uncultured Microbacteriaceae bacterium | reverse complement strand
CGAGCTTGTATGCGAAGTATGAGGACGACCAGCGTGTGCCACCTGGGGAACTCGAGCGCGTCTATGACAGGGCGCGTTTAGTGAGAATGGTCGAGCAGTCGATGGCGTTGAACGAGTCAGATGGCCCCATGATTATCGTCTCGGCAGCCGGCATGCTGACTGGTGGACGCGTATTGCACCATTTGGTCTCCTTTGGGCAGGATGCTAACAATGCGGTCGTCCTGTCGGGCTTCCAAGCAGGGGGGACCCGAGGCGCTGATTTGGCTGCCGGCGTGCGGACCCTTCGAGTCTTCGGTCGAGACATTGCGATCAAGGCCGAGGTTCACCAGATCGACTCAATGTCCGCCCACGCTGACGCTGATCAGCTCATCGAGTGGATGTCAGGGGCTGCTACTGCGCCGAAGATGACCTATCTCGTTCACGGTGAGCCAGACGCTGCCAGCGAGCTTCGTGCTCGCATTGCTCGCGAAATGGGCTGGCCGGTGCGGGTGGCTCAGTACCTCGAAGAAATCGACATCGAACGCCCTCGCTGACCAGGGCGCCTAGGCGTTACTCTCCAGCGGCGCTTGGCAAAGCGCTCCGCACCATCGGGATGATGAGCGCTCCCGCGACCACGTGCATGAGGTTGAGCCACAGCGCACCCTCGGTAGTCGAAATCCCACCGAAGGGCATTACGAAGCTCAGTGCCAGTGCAATCAAGCTCACCGAGAGCCAGACGTTCTTTGGCGACTTGGTGCGTGAGGCAATCCAGGCAACAATGACGCCGCCAACAATGCCTTGGAAGACGCTAAAGAGCGCTGGTGCGAAGAACGGGATTGCGGTCCCGGCTGGGCTTGTCAGGATGAATTCCACCTGGAGGAACTCGGTGGCGAGAAAGTAGAGTGCCTGGTTGATGACGGCTGCGATCAGTGAGGCGACGACGAGGGGACGGAATACGTTCTTCATGATGACTCCTTGGTGAGTTGTGTTTGGTCGGGAAGAGTGATCGGTCCGGTTTCTAGTGCGAGATCGGCTTGGACAACAACGTCGCTGGATCTCGCTGTTTGAGCAATGACGATTCCCCCCAAGACTATCGAGGCGCCCACAACCTGCAAGAGGCTGAGCGATTCCTGCAGCCACAGCCAGGCGGTGACAAAGGCGAAGGCAATCTCACTGGTGGCAACAATTCCCGCTGCTGTTGCTGAGAGGCGCTTGAGCGCACTGAGCGAGAGCAAGAACGGGGCGAAGGAACCGAGGACAACGTTCCAGGCGAGCAGGACCCAGAGCGGTACGACCGCGCTCTCTGGTTCTGATCCGAGCGGGGCAAGGGTCGTAAAGCTTGAGGCGTCGAGCTCCCACCACCCTGAGAACGGTAGCCAGAACACCGCGGCGATGGTCATGGTCCAGAAAGCCAGGGCAAGAGGCGAGATTGTCTTCAGCTGTTTCTCTCCGACCAGGAAGTAGGTAGCCAAGGTAATGGCTGCCAGCAATCCCCACATCACGCCAATGGGGTTCAGTGTGCTGGCCCATATTTCCGCGACCACGACGAGCCCGGCCATAACGAAGGCGATCGCCACCCACAGGCGAAGGCGCACCTTCTCTTTGAATACGAAGAACGCAACGAGTGCCACTAGCAAAACAGCGAGGTACTCCAGCAGCAACGCAATGCCCACCGGAAGCAGCTCAATGGCCAGGGCGTAGGTGACCTGCAGCATTGCAACGCCTACAACACCGAGGACCACCACGACCGGCCATTGTCCAGGCGGCAGGCGAAAAGACTTTTTGTCGATAACAAGCAGTACAAGCCCGGAGATCAATGCAGCACCGAGAACTCGCATTTGAGTGAGTTGCATTGCTGAGACGCCGGCCTGGATGATGACTTTGCTGACGGAGCCGTTAGCGCCAAAAAGGAACGCTGCCAACAGAGCGTAAATGTAACCCATGAGTTATCGAAGACCGCCGGTTTTCTTGTCGTAGTGGAGTCCAACGACCTAAGCGTAGGGCTTGCCAGAGCATGCCAGCGTCATTGCCCGGAGCGAAATGTCAGGCCTTTTTCCAGGCGTCCCGATTAGCCTGGGGACATGAAAACTTACGTGCTCGCAGGTGGTTGTTTCTGGTGTCTCGATGCCGCCTACCGTGTGCTCCGCGGCGTTCACTCGGTAGTCTCCGGTTACACCGGAGGTCAGGTGGAACACCCCTCGTATGAGCAGGTCTGCACCGGTGCCACGGGCCATGCGGAGGCGGTGGCGGTCACCTTCGACCCCGATGTCATCCCTTCCGATGTCATCCTTGATGCGTTCTTCACGATGCACGACCCTCGTCAGCTCAATCGCCAAGGAAACGATGTGGGAACTCAGTATCGCTCCGCCATGTTCTACGCCTCACCCGAGGAGAAGGCACTCTTCGAAGCTGCGCGTGATCGGGCTGACGCGATGTGGGGCGGGGGCGTAGTGACCGAGATTGTGCCTCTGGGTACCTACTACGACGCCGAGGACTATCACCAAGATTTCTTCGCCAAGAACCCAACCCAGGGTTATTGCTTAGCTGTAGCGGTGCCTAAGGTCTCCAAAGTTCGCGCCAGTTTCGCCTCCTACCTGCGAAGCGCCTAGCTGTCCACAGTCGGCCCTGGGACTGGAATCCTGCCCCAATTGGCGGAGTAGCCCTGCTTGCAAGTGCGGAGCGAGCACAGTAGCGGCTGGTGTCGCTTGATTGGCGGGTGGTGGCGCCAGAACGCCGTGAACCCCGCCTAGCCAAGGAGCACCACCATGACTGACCAACTCACTCTGACCGGCCTCGTTGCCACAACACCACGACACATCGTCACCTCCGAAGGTCTTGCCATCACCAGCTTTCGCCTGGCATCCCAACAGAGGCGCTTTGACAAGAGCATTGGCGGGTGGGCGGACGCCGATACCAATTGGTATACCGTGACGGCATTTCGCGACCTCGCGCTCAACGCCTCGGTGTCGCTCAACAAGGGCGACCGCGTGGTTGCGGTCGGGCGACTGAAAGTTCGTGACTGGTCCAACGATGACCGCTCCGGCACCTCGATTGAGGTGGAGGCCGATTCTCTGGGACATGATCTGCACTGGGGTGTTACGGAATATCAACGGGTGGCAAGGCCCGACACGGAGGAAAACCCTGAGCCTGAAGGCGAAGAGGAGGAAGAGCTGCGCGCCTAAACTTGAAGCTCGTACCCAACGTGCGCTGAGGGAGGCTCGTGTGTCACAGGTTCGTCACTGGGCCGCCCTCGTGCTCGTCGTCAGTATCGCGGTGACAGGATGCCAACGCGCTGTTGATAATCCGCCATCGAACCCTGGCCCCGCAAACGACCAGAACGCGACGCAGGCAACCGACCCTGAATTTGTCCCGGAACGAGTTCCCGGGGGTTCCGCTCGGGAAAACCAACCGCACATCGATTACATTCTGACCCAGGCCATCGACGCCACACGCCCAGACGTTGTGGGCCTGGACTTGGTGAAGGTTCTGGTGGAGGCCGGGTATTCCCCCGAAGATATGGAACTGACCCCAGATGCGTCGTTAATCGAGCTTCCGGCGGATTCCACTGCGCTTGCCGTTCGCTTCGGCGAAGAGTGTCTGATTTCTCAATGGGGGAGCGACTGGTATGTCTCGGCCGTTGAACCGGTTCTTGCCAGCGACACGTGTCTTCTTGGCGAGACCGTATCTCTAGACTAGGAAGCTATGGCTGAGTTCATTTACACAATGGTGCGCGCCCGCAAAGCGATTGGCGAAAAACTAATCCTTGACGACGTTACGATGTCGTTTTTCCCCGGGGCAAAAATCGGCATGGTGGGTCCCAACGGCGCGGGTAAGTCGACAATTCTCAAGATCATGGCGGGGCTCGACACCCCCAGTAATGGCGATGCCACGCTGAGCCCCGGATACACCGTCGGAATCTTGCTGCAGGAGCCCGAACTCGATACATCGAAGACGGTTCTCGAGAACGTTCGCGACGGTGTTCGTGAGATCCACGAGAAGGTGGTCCGCTTCAACGAAATTTCAGCGGCCATGTCTGACCCCGACGCGGACTTTGACGCCCTGCTTGCTGAGATGGGAACGCTTCAAGAAGCCATTGATGCAGCGGATGCCTGGGACCTGGACTCACAGCTGGAGCAGGCGATGGATGCGCTGCGGTGCCCACCCTCAGATGCCTCCATCTCGCACCTCTCCGGGGGAGAGAAGCGCAGAGTTGCGCTGTGTAAGTTGCTGCTGGAGAAGCCTGATCTATTGCTCTTGGATGAGCCCACAAACCACTTGGACGCCGAGAGCGTTCTGTGGTTGGAGCAGCACCTTTCTAAGTACCCAGGGGCTGTCATTGCCATCACCCACGACCGGTACTTCCTCGACCACGTCGCCCAGTGGATTGCAGAGGTCGACCGCGGTCGCTTGTATCCCTACGAAGGCAACTACTCCACCTACCTGGAGAAGAAGGCCGAGCGCCTTGAGGTGCAGGGTAAGAAGGATCAGAAACTAGCCAAGCGCTTGGCAGATGAGCTGGAGTGGGTTCGCTCAAACGCGAAGGGTCGCCAGGCTAAGTCCAAAGCCCGTCTCGCTCGATACGAAGAGATGGCCACCGAAGCTGAGCGGACCAAAAAGCTCGATTTCGAAGAGATTCAGATTCCACCAGGTCCCCGTCTTGGCCAACAGGTTCTGGAAGCCAAATCTTTGAAGAAGGGCTTTGGCGATCGGGTTCTGATTGAGAACCTGAGCTTCACTCTGCCCCGCAACGGCATCGTCGGCATTATTGGCCCCAACGGTGTGGGTAAATCGACGTTATTCAAGACGATCGTGGGCCTGGAGCCCCTGGATGGTGGCGAGATGGTGGTGGGAGAGTCGGTGAAGCTCTCCTACGTTGACCAGGACCGCTCGGGAATCGATTCCTCAAAGACCCTCTGGGAAGTTGTGTCCGATGGACTTGATGTCATCCAGGTCGGGAATGTGGAGATCCCTTCGCGCGCATATGTCTCGAGCTTCGGGTTCAAGGGACCGGACCAGCAGAAGAAAGCTGGTGTTCTCTCCGGTGGTGAGCGCAACCGCTTGAACCTTGCGCTCACGCTCAAGCAGGGCGGAAACCTGCTCCTGCTCGATGAGCCCACCAACGACCTCGACGTGGAGACACTCTCGAGCCTTGAAAATGCGCTCTTGGAGTTCCCCGGTTGCGCTGTGGTCATCACCCACGATCGGTGGTTCCTCGACCGTGTTGCCACGCACATCTTGGCCTATGAAGGCACTGAGAAAGAGCCTGGCTACTGGCACTGGTTCGAAGGCAACTTCGAGTCCTACGAGCAGAACAAAATTGAGCGTTTAGGCCCCGACGCTGCTGCACCCCACCGCTCGACCTACCGCAAACTCACTCGGGATTAGGGACGCGAACCATTCCCTCTTGAGCGACAGAGGCGATCAGGTGTCCGTCTCGGGAGAAGATTTTGCCGAGCGCCAATCCGCGGCCACCCCGGGCTGAAGGAGATTCCTGCACATAGAGGAACCACTCGTCGGCGCGCGCAAAGCGGTGCCACCACATGGCGTGGTCGAGGCTTGCGAACTTGAGGCCTGGGGTTGCCCAACTGATGCCGTGGGCACGCATCACCGGCTCCAAAATGCTGAAGTCGCTGGCGTAGGCGAGTGCCGCTCGGTGCAGGTTGGGGTCATCCGGAATCGGACCAATGGACTTGAGCCACACAGCCTGATGGGGAACATGGTCTCCATCCACGCTCACATACAGCGACGAGGGGAAGTGACGTAGATCAAATGCCCGGGTCTTCGCCCACACATCGGCGATGGGGTGATTGATTGAGGTGAGAACCTCCTGAGCGCTCGGCAGGCTCTCGGGGTCCGGGATGCCCTCAGGCATCCGGGCCTCGTGTTCTAACCCTTCGTCCTGGTCTTGGAACGACGAGATCATCGAGAAAATTGGCTGGCCTTTTTGGTAAGCCTGGACTCTCCGGGTCGAGAACGAGCGTCCATCGTGGATCCGATCCACCGCAAACGTAATGTCATCGGCAATATCTCCCGGACGGAGGAAGTAACCGTGAAGTGAGTGGATGATGCGCTCTTCTGGAATGGTGTGCATTGCTGCGAGCGCCGCTTGCGCCATCACTTGACCACCAAACACACGACCGTGGGGTTGCCACTGACTGGGTCCCGTGAAGATGTCTTCCCTGGTTCGAGCCGTGCTGCTCGAGAGGCTCAATGCCCCGAGCATGCTTTCCATCGGGTCCGGTGGAATTGCGGGCGTGTTACGTGAGGGGTCCATGGGTTGTAGTTTAGAGGTCGACATGTCCCTTACTTTTTCGCTCGAGTCCGACCCGGCTCGCCTCGACGCTATTCAGTTTCTTCAGCGCGCGGCGAGAGTCAATGACGGATCAGCCCGGCTCATTGCCGATGGCACTTATCTGCAGGTCTATGTCGGGGTGCTGTTCCCCCGGGGGCTTCTGGATCGCACGCCCACCGTGTTGGGGCTTCGCGTGTTCCGTCTAGCCGAGTCCATAGAGTTCGACGTGGTCGTGCCGATCGAATCTCTCGTGCATCGTTTGAGTGTTGCTGCTGAGCAGGGGGAATCAGCAAATCGGGTCCCCGCCGAGGTGGCTTCGCTGCAGTGGGCGGCAATTACACCACCCCAGGACGGTTGGCGTCGCCGATTAGGAGTTGGCTCTGATGCCCTTCGTGCTGCTGCAGCCAGCGGGGTTGCCAAG
>CAZQIH010000057.1:0-6700 GCA_964593715.1 uncultured Microbacteriaceae bacterium | reverse complement strand
CGCGAAGCGCGGCTGCGTAGCCACCGCTTCCTGCGCCTAGAACGACAAGATCAAAAGTGTGCTCAGCCACGAGTAGGAGACTCCCTCACGTTAGTTAGCCCGGCGGCCCGAATGACAAACGCTCGGCCTCACAACGGCCGTGCCCACCAAGCCTACTACTTGGTGGCGCCAGCCTTCGCGCTCACAATGTCCAACAGCGTCCTGGTGAGAGCACCTGTCGGACCTTTTGGCGTGTAGCCCCAGGGGCTGGAGGAATTCTCCGCCGGCCCAGCGATATCAAGGTGGGCCCAAGGTAGTCGGTTGCCGTGGGCGTCCTTGCCAATAAATTCACGAAGGAACAGCCCCGCCACCAACATTCCACCGAGGGTGTTGCCCGGCTTCGCGTTGGCGATATCGGCAACGTCGGTCTTGAGCAGGGACCGCAACTCTTCGGGCAGTGGCATAGGCCAGACCAGTTCGCCGGCTCTCTCGGCCGCCTCGCTCACCTGGGAGACTGCGTCCTCTGAGCCCATAAGGCCTGCATATCGCTCGCCGAGTGCCACACGGGCCGCTCCCGTGAGGGTTGCTACGTCGATGATCAGGTCGGGGTTCTCCGCAGATGCTGCGCTCAAGCCATCGGCGAGCACCAGTCGACCCTCGGCATCGGTATTGAGGATCTCCACGGTGGTGCCGTTCTTGATCGTGATGACGTCATTGGGTCGGGAGGCGCTGCCGCTTGGCATGTTCTCAGCAAGGCACACCCAGGCAGTGACGGCCGTTGTGGTCAGGTTCTCAGCGCTTGCCAACGCCACCGCAGAAACCACCGCGGCCCCGGTCATGTCGTATTTCATTCCCACCATCGAGTTCGCTGGTTTCAATGACAGACCGCCCGAGTCAAAGGTGATTCCTTTGCCTACAAGCGCGATGTGCTGTGTGGCGCCGGGGGGAGCCCAACGCAGGACCATCATGCGCGGGGGGTTGGCGGATCCTTGACCCACCGCGGTGAGGCCGCCATAGCCCTGGTCACGCAGCGCTTCCTCATCCAACACCTCGATGGAAATGTCGAGCGACTCAGCCATGGCCGTGACTCGCTCGACAAAAGCTTTCGGGTGCAAAACGTTTGGTGGCAGGGACACGAGGTCTCTGACCCTCCACACCGCGCGAGCTCTCACCCGGGCGCCGGCGAGGTCCTCCGGTGGGATCGTTCCAAACACGGTAATGGCCTGCAGTCCGGCCTCGGCGTTGGCGTGTGTCTTCTGAATGCGGTGCGAGCCAATCAGCGCCCCCTCGCAGAGGGCTACAGCGTCCGCGCTGGAGGTTACGGGAAGGGCGTATGCGACTCGGGAAACCTTGTGAAGGCTTTGAGCGGCGTAGCCCGCGGCTTCCCGAAGAGCGTTGGGGCCTGGGTTCGTGCTGCCAAGCCCGGTGAACACGATGCTGGCGCAGGAGAAGCCCGCTGGCGCTGGAATACGCCATGTACTGTTGCGATCGCCATCAGCTCCCACACGCTTAGCCCCGTCGAGCAGCGCAGCGGTGTGTTCTATCGAGAGCCCGCCAGCCTCGATCGCTAGTCCTTGGTCACTGGAGGAGAGACCCACAACAAGGACCTCTACATCGAGGTCTGCGGGATTCGACGAGGAAGCAGTGATTTCGGGGAGGGTCATTGCCCCATGTTAATCCACGTGGTGGATGTGCTGCTGGCGATGCACTCAGCCTGGGTCAGACGCGACTTGTAGCATGGAGGCATGTTCTCTGACCACGTGTTCCGCGAGGCACTCGAGCTTTCCGCTGTTCCCCGGGGCTTACCGTTGGTCGCTGGCCTCACTGGTTTTGCCGATGCCGGCGCCACCGTCACACAGGTCAACAACTACATGATGGACACCCTCTCGCACGAGGTAGTCGGCACTTTCGTCAATGACCTGCTGATTGACTACCGCGCTAGACGGCCGGTTTTTCAGTTTGAGGAAACCGCTCTAACTAGCTACCAACCCCCTCGTTTGTCGCTCGACTTGGTCCGCGACGAGGTGGGCACCGAGTTTCTCTTCCTGTCTGGCTACGAGCCAGATTTCCGCTGGGAGCAAGTGAGCACGAGAATTCTCGAACTCATTGACGAACTTGGCGTCAGCTCCAGCACATGGGTGCACGCTATTCCGATGCCGGTGCCACACACGAGAAGCCTCGGTGTGACGGTGAGCGGCAACAGGAGCGACCTGACCGACGCGCTGTCAGTCTGGCGTCCCACGACCGGCGTTCCTGGCACTCTGATGCATTTGGTGGAATACCGTCTGCAGGAGAAGGAACACCCCACCGCAGGTTTTGTGATTCTTGTCCCGCATTATCTGGCCGACACGGAGTTTCCCGACGCTGCGGTCACTGCGCTGCAGTCAATCACTCGCGCCACAGGGCTCGTTTTCCCCACGGATGCCCTCCGAGAGGCGGGGCGTGAGTTCCTGCGGGGCATCTCGGAACAGGTGGAGAACAATCAGGAACTCAACAAGCTGGTGGGGACGCTCGAGACGCGCCATGACTCCTACATGGAGGACAACCCCTTGCCCTCTCCGCTGATGGGAGCAGACGGCGAACTCCCGAGCGCAGACACGATCGCCGCTGAACTCCAAGACTTTCTTGCCAAGCGCCACGCGGCAGACACTTCTGGCGATACAGACTCAGCCTGAAACGCGCGAGGGCTAGCCTGAACAGCTCGGGTCACTAACCGTGCCATAATGGTGCAAGGCCCTGTTTGGCTCTTCGGCTACTCTCCGAAGAACTTGACAAGGGTCTTCCTACTGCCCTCAACGCATTGGACCAGGTGGCACATGGCAACGTCGAAGCCAGCTCCATCCGATAAATCCGCGCGTAAAGGGCTCGGCGGGTTCGTTGACCGATTCCGCAAGAAGGCCGACACCACCCAGAAAGCTGCACCGACGTCTGTGACCCCCTCTAAAGCATCCTCCGGCACTTCTTCTTCCCAGGCACCGGCTGGAGGATCAGCCAAAGCAGCGACCAAGCCCGTTGCCGCCAAAAAGCCCGCTGCCCCAAAGAAGGCAGCGCCCAAAACTCCTGCGGCTAAAACTCCTGTAACGAAAGCCCCTGCCGCGAAATCTTCTACAGTCAAGGCCCCCGCAGCGAAATCCTCTGCAGCCAAGGCCCCTGCAAAGCCTGCCGCGAAGGCCGCAGCGGCATCGAAGAAACCGGCCACGCCAGCCGCAAAGGCTGTCGCCAAGAAGCCCGCTGCCAAAGCACCGGCAAAACCAGCTGCGACGAAGACGACTGCCGCGAAGCCAGCCCTGAAGAAAGCAGCAAGTCCCAAAGTTGCGCCTGTGGCCAAGAAACCAGCCACGGCGAAACCGGCTGCTAAGGCACCAGCAAAGAAGGCCGTTGCCGGCGCAGTAAAAGGCGCCAAAGTTACTTCAACCCCAGCAGTTGCCATCGATGGTGAGGTTGACGATGTTGAGATTGACATTGACGATGACATCGCTATCGAGGCAGATGGTGACGATGTTGTCGAGATCGTTGCAGACGACGTGGCAATCAAGCTCGGCGCCGAGGTTATTGCCGCTCTAGCCGAGGCCGCCGTAGACGATGATTCCGACGAGGATGAGGACGAGAAGGAAGTTGCCGTCCTTCCCTCTGGGGCCTTGGTTCTCTCAAGCTCTGACGACGACGATGCTCCGATCATCTCCACCACCATTACCGGCGCTACTGCTGACCCGGTCAAGGATTACCTCAAGCAAATCGGTCGGGTCGCACTTCTTAATGCTGAGCAAGAGGTCGAGCTTGCCATGCGTATCGAAGCTGGCCTGTTTGCTGAAGAGAAGCTGTCCCAGCTCACCAACGCGCAGAAGACAACCAAGCTGGCTCGCGAGCTCCACGAGATCACGAAGGATGGTTATCGCGCCAAGAACCACCTTCTCGGCGCCAACTTGCGGCTGGTGGTCTCACTGGCCAAACGCTACACGGGGCGTGGAATGCAGTTCCTGGACCTTATCCAGGAGGGAAACCTGGGCCTGATTCGTGCTGTCGAGAAGTTCGACTACACGAAGGGCTTTAAGTTCTCCACCTATGCCACCTGGTGGATTCGCCAGGCCATTACTCGTGCCATGGCCGACCAGGCTCGCACGATCCGTATTCCCGTCCACATGGTCGAGGTCATCAACAAGCTCGCTCGAGTGCAGCGCCAGATGCTTCAAGACCTGGGTCGCGAACCAACCCCTGAAGAGTTGGCCCGAGAACTCGACATGACACCAGAAAAGGTTGTCGAGGTTCAAAAGTATGGTCGCGAGCCCATCTCGCTTCACACCCCGCTTGGCGAGGACGGCGATAGCGAGTTCGGTGACCTGATCGAGGACACCGAGGCAGTTGTTCCGGCAGATGCAGTCGGCTTCACCATGTTGCAACGCCAGCTGGAAATGCTTCTGGAGTCTCTTTCCGAGCGTGAAGCAGGAGTAATTCGTATGCGTTTTGGGCTTGGCGATGGAATGCCAAAGACCCTCGACCAGATCGGCGACACCTTCGGCGTCACTCGTGAACGGATTCGCCAAATCGAGTCGAAGACCATGGCGAAGCTTCGTCACCCTTCCCGGTCTCAGGCCCTTCGCGACTACCTCGAGTAAGCAGCATGCGACTCTTCTGGGCTCTCCTGATTTCCAGGATTGCTCGCGTTGCCACGCGACTGCGCGGCGGGGGGTCGGCCTTCCCTGGATGGATTCTGCTGCGCTTGGTGCCCGATGTTCTAGCAAGGACCCTCGGCTCGGTGCCAGGCGGTGTGATCTTTGTCACGGGCTCGAATGGAAAATCGACCACCACGACGATGGTGAGCTCGTTGCTCTCAGAGCACGGCGTTCGTGTCTTCACTAACCCGGCCGGAGGGAACCTGCCACAGGGCTTAGCCTCCGCTGTGGTGGCGCAGTGCTCTCTGTCTGGCAGGGTTTCTGCGGATGTTGCGGTTCTTGAGGTCGATGAGGCTTATGGCCCCCAAATCGCTGATCTATTGGCGCCGGATTGGGTTGTGGTCACCAACCTTCAGGTCGACCAACTCAACCGCTTTGGGGAGCCAGAGAATGTCTATCGGATGTTGCGCACGCTGGCACTTCGGGCTCGCCGCGGTGTTTTAGTCAATCAGGCCGACCAGAATCTGAATGCCCTCGCTCATGAAGTGCGTGAGGCTGGCATCCCAGTGAGCGCCATCGACGTGTCTAGTGAGGCCATCGCAAGCCAGTCCCACGGACTGGTGGCTGCACCGCTGTTCTTCGATTTTGATCCCGTGAGAGACGCCAGTCCTGTCGCCGTCCTTGAGGCGACCCAGGGTGACGACGCCTCGGTTGCACTGGGCGCGAGCGCCCACAGCGTGAAGTTGCCCTCACCGGGCCTTCACTACGCTGTGGACGCCGCGCTAGCGCTCGGGACAGTGACGCTGGCGCTTGGCCGTGGCCTCGAGGGCTCGGCCATCACGCGGGCATTTCAGGATCAAGCGCCGGTGTTTGGGCGGGGGGAGACCATTTCCCACAAGGGCCGTGAAATATCGCTCACCATGATGAAAAACCTGCCAAGCCTGCAGGTCAACCTTTCTGCTCTTGAGGGCCCGTTGGAGGTCGTCTGGGTTGCAGTTGATGAGGGAACACCCGACCCGTCATGGATATTCGATGTCGATCTGGGGCCCATTGATCACGTCGACGTGCTTAGTGGCACCAAGGCCGCCCAGTGGGCACTTTTCCTTGAGTACCGGGGGATTCCCTACGGGTCGATTGTCGAGGACACCGCGGAGGCTCTTGTGACCGTGTCCAGGCTCCAGCACACCACCGGTCAGCCTGTCACGGCGATTGTCAACTACGAACAAATGATGCTCATTCGTCGCCTTGCCGGGTACAAGGAACTGGAGGGTGCGCAGTGACCTCCTGGTTCACCATTGCCCGGGTGCTGCCCGCCATGTTGGGCGTGAACGGTTCAGCAGCATCGGCAGAGATTGTGGGTACTGCGCTGCGGCGCATGGGGCACGAGGTGTCCATCATTGACATTCACAGCCCTGGCGATGTCGTGCGAACCGTGGACTTCGTAGCCGTGGGAAGTGGCTCTGGGTCAAGTACCGGGCCAGCGGCGACTGAGCTCATGGGCTTGGTCCCGGCGCTGCGCTCCTGGCAAGACCAAGGAGCATGGTTCTTTGCGGTGGGCACGGGATGGGATCTTCTGGGTCACCATGTTGTGGTCGCTTCCGGCGATGTGATTCCCGGCGTTGGCGTGTTCCCCTCGAGTGCTGACCACCAGTCGGGTCGGTTCTCGGGTGAGGTCAGCGGCCTCGACTACAAGAGTCGCGAGACCGCCGGCTACATCAATCAGGTCGGCCACAGCACGCTGGATGACGGGGTCCAGGCGCTCTGGAACATTGACAAGGCCGCGGGCGAATATCCGGTGGCTGAGGGTCTTGTCGCCGGACCACTCATGGCCACTCGACTTGGTGGACCGGCACTCTCACTCAACCCGCACTGGGTCGATGACATCGTTGCGGGGATGCTCACAGCCAGGGGACTAGCCCCCCTCGCCACCGACTTCCACGAGCGCGTTGATGGCCTCGCCGCTCGCGCCCGCGGGGCAATCAACGCCAGGCTCGGCGTTAGTCGTTGAGATAGCGCCGGGGGACCGCAGGCGTCATCGCACTCACGACCTCGTCGCCAATAGTTCCCGACCAGGCCGCCCAGTCTTAGGCCAAGGGTGAGCCATTCGAGGG
>CAZQIH010000056.1:0-6783 GCA_964593715.1 uncultured Microbacteriaceae bacterium | reverse complement strand
TGGAGGGGATGACGGGAATCGAACCCGCACCATCAGTTTGGAAGACTGAGGCTCTACCATTGAGCTACATCCCCGAGGGGTGCCAACATCAACGATGGTACTGCATGCACTCCAATTCGTACTTCCAGGGCGATGACACCGACTAGACTTCCAGAGGCTGTTCGCCTGGGCTTGGCCGTGTACTGCGCCCGGATGGTGATCAACTCTTATCTTTTCGGGGCGTAGCTCAGTTTGGTAGAGCGCCCGCTTTGGGAGCGGGAAGTCGCAGGTTCGAATCCTGTCGCCCCGACGGAAAGACACACAAGAAAAACCAGTTGGAGAAAATGCCGTGCCCACAACGACAAAAGAAGCCCTTGGCCCGACCCGCGTTCGCCTGACCATCACGGTCACCCCGGAGGAACTCAAGCCAAGCCTTGACCACGCGTATCAGCACATTGCTGAGCAGGTCAACATCCCAGGCTTCCGCAAGGGCAAGGTTCCCCCCACCCTGATCGATCAGAGGGTAGGTAAGGGTGAGGTTCTCAACCACGCCGTGGGCGAGGGTCTCGACCGCTTCTTCCAGCTCGCCGTCGCCGAGCAGAAGATTCGCACGCTCGGTCGTCCCGAAGCTGATGTGACCCAGTGGCCCAGCGACAAGGATTTCTCCGGCGACCTCGTCGTCGTTGTCGAGGTTGATACTCGTCCGGAATTCACCATTCCCGACCACACCAAGTACTCGATCGAGGTTGAACCGGTTACCGTCACGAAGGAAGAGGTCGAGGCTGAACTCGATGGTCTTCGCGCTCGATTTGGCACCCTGGTGAGTGTTGACCGCCCCATCAAGACCGGCGACTTTGTTCAGGTTGACCTGGTCGCAAAAATTGGTGACACCACGATCGACACCGCCAATTCGATCAGCTACGAGGTGGGCTCAGGTCAGCTCATCGATGGCATCGACGAAGCGTTGGACACTCTCACCGCGGGCGAGACCACCACTTTTGAGTCCAAGCTGCTCGGTGGAGACCGCGTGGGCGAGACCGCACTCATTGAGATCACCGTGTTGGCCGTGAAAGAGCGCGAACTTCCGGAAGCTGACGACGAGTTTGCTCAAATCTCTAGCCAGTTCGACACCATCGCCGAGCTTCGCGAGGACATGAAGGCCCAGGTGCAGCGCAAGGGCGTCTTCGGGCAGGCTCAGCAGGCGCGGAACAAGCTCGTCGAGAAGCTCCTGGAGGATGTCACCATTCCTCTGCCCCAGGGGGTCATCGATGATGAGGTCCACCGCCACCTCGAGCAAGAAGGCAAGCTCGAAGATGACAAGCACCGCGCTGAGGTCATCGAGTCGACCGAGAAGTCCTTGAAGACCCAGATTCTGCTCGATGCACTCGTTGAGAAGCTCGAGGTTCAGGTCTCCCAGGACGAGCTGACCCAGTACCTCATCCAGTCTGCATCGCAGTATGGAATGGACCCCACGGAGTTCATCCAGACCCTCGATAGCAACAACCAAATCCCCTCCATGGTGGGCGAGGTCGCTAGGTCTAAGTCGCTCTCCGTGGCGCTTGCCGGCGTAAAGGTCGTCGACACGAAGGGTAAGAAGGTTGACCTGAGTGACTTCACTCGCGAGGCCACCGATCCTGTTGAGCAAGCTGTGGCGCAGGCTGTCGCTGATAACCACGACGACCACGACCACGATCACGACCACAAGCACTAAGTCGACACTCTGCCGAGGGCGAACACTGCCGGTTTGGCGGGTTAGTGCCCGGTAGGGTCGGGGGTAGTCCGCTTCAGGATGTTCGTGAGGAGAACAAAACTGTGTCCATGGCAGAAACGATGATGCAACCCAACGTCTTTGACCGGTTGCTCAAAGACCGCATTATCTGGTTGGGTTCCGAAGTTCGTGACGATAACGCCAACGAAATCGCGGCCAAGCTGTTGCTCCTCGCTGCTGAAGACCCCGAGCGCGACATCTACCTCTACATCAACTCACCCGGTGGTTCGATCACTGCGGGTATGGCTATCTACGACACGATGCAGTTTGTTCCCAACGACATCGTGACTGTCGGAATCGGCATGGCCGCCTCGATGGGCCAGTTGCTCTTGACCGCTGGCACGAAGGGCAAGCGCTACATCACCCCGAACGCTCGCGTGCTTTTGCACCAGCCCCACGGTGGTTTTGGTGGAACCGCGAGCGACATCCAGACGCAGGCCCACCTGATCAACGATATGAAGAAGCGCCTTGCCCAGATTACGGCCGAGGCCACCGGCAAAACCGTCGACCAGATCATGGCCGATGGTGACCGTGACCGTTGGTTCACCGCTGACGAGGCCCTGGCTTATGGCTTCGTCGATCACATTCGCTCCTCCGCAACCGACGTGGTCGGTGGCGGCGGAACAGAACAAAGCAAGAAGAAGTAGACGGGGAATATCCAATGAACACACTCCCAGAGCACAAAGCATCGCTCGCCATGCCAGAGTCCCGTTACATCCTGCCAAGCTTCGAAGAGCGCACCAGCTACGGCTTCAAGCGCCAAGACCCCTACGCCAAGCTCTTTGAAGACCGCATCGTCTTCTTGGGCGTCCAGGTTGACGACGCATCCGCCGATGACGTCATGGCGCAGTTGCTGGTCTTGGAAAGCCAAGATCCCGACCGCGACATTGTGATGTATATCAACTCTCCCGGTGGCTCCTTCACCGCGATGACAGCCATCTACGACACGATGCAGTACGTTCGCCCGCAAATTCAGACCGTGGTTCTAGGCCAGGCTGCCTCTGCTGCCGCAGTGATTCTTGCCGGTGGTGAGCCAGGCAAGCGCCTTGCTTTGCCGAACGCTCGAATCCTTATCCACCAGCCGATGATGGGCGAAGCAGGTCGTGGCCAGGCATCTGATATCGAGATTCAGGCCAAGGAAATTTCCAGATTGCGCGAATGGTTGGAAGAGACACTCTCTAAGCACTCGAAGAAGTCACCGGAAGAGGTCAACCGCGACATTGATCGTGACAAGATTCTGACCGCTGCCGAGGCCCTCGACTACGGACTTATTGACCAGGTCCTCTCCTCGAGGAAATCTGCCGGTGTTGGCCCAGCACTCAAGGGTCCAGAGGCTGTTGTCGCCTAGCTAGTTCTTCGCTTGGCGTTTCCGCAGGCCGGAAATCCCCAGGCCAATAAGTACGACTAGCAGAACAACGATTCCGGCGATGCTGGGAATTGGCGACACCGTCTCCTCGGCAACCACAGATGTCGCCTCTGCAGGGGCGACGACCTCGGGGGCGCCCTCCTCGATGGGAATCTCCTCGGTTGTTTCCCCGCACACGGGAGCCTCGCTACGTCCGCTCGCTGGGGAGTGCTCCGCACCTGGTTCGAAGACAACGTCGTAGTTGTCCTGGAGCGTGTGACCATCGGCTGAGACGAATTGGTAGAGAACTGTGTAGGTGCCGGGTGCGCCAAGTTCGATGGTTGCGCTCATGGTGCGCTCGATGATGTCAACGCAGCCATCCCCGTAGTAGAGCCCCTGGGCATCGCGCACCACAATCGTGAATCCGCGAGTGGCATCCCCGGTGTCCAGGAAGTTGTCGTTGGTGGAGATCGACACGGTAACGGGGCTGGTGGTCACCACGGAATCGGCGGCGGGGTCACGCTCTTCGACGACGTTGTGAGCGAGCGCCGGACTGGCGTATCCGAGAGCGAGCGCCCCGACCAGAAGTGCTGCCATCCAGTGAGATGAACGGGATGTCGTGCTCGTTAGGCCCATAGTGCTTCCATGCTAGCTGGCGCCACACCGAGCGTTACCTGTGGAATGTCCGAAGCGCTTGGGCCCTGAGAGGTAAACTCCGAAGGGTCCTAGTTCGCATGGAGGAAGGCTTTCTCATGGCTCGCACAGGAGATTCCGGAGAGCTCCTCAAGTGTTCGTTCTGTGGCAAAAGCCAGAAGCAGGTCCAGCAGCTCATCGCGGGACCCGGGGTTTACATCTGCGACGAATGTGTCGAGCTCTGTAACGAAATCATCGATGAGCGCCAGTCTGAGAGCACCGGCCAGGCAGCGGCTGACTTCGATTTGCCCAAACCCAAAGAGATCTACGACTTCCTCGAGGAATACGTCATTGGCCAGGAAGAGGCCAAGCGTTCCCTGTCCGTAGCCGTTTATAACCACTACAAGCGTGTTCGCGCCGCGGCCTCACCACATGCGGTCGAAGGCTCCGATGACATCGACATTCAAAAGAGCAACATTCTTTTGATCGGTCCCACGGGCTGTGGCAAAACCTACCTGGCCCAAACCCTCGCTAAGCGTCTCAACGTGCCCTTTGCCGTCGCCGACGCGACCGCGCTGACCGAAGCCGGTTATGTGGGTGAGGATGTCGAGAACATCCTGCTGAAGCTCATCCAGGCTGCCGACTACGACGTCAAGCGCGCCGAGACCGGCATCATCTACATCGACGAGGTCGACAAGATTGCCCGGAAGGCCGAGAACCCTTCCATCACCCGCGACGTGTCGGGTGAGGGTGTTCAGCAGGCGCTCCTGAAAATCCTTGAAGGCACGGTTGCAGCAGTTCCCCCGCAGGGCGGACGTAAGCACCCCCAACAAGAGTTCATTCAGATTGACACCACCAACGTGCTCTTCATCGTTGCCGGTGCTTTTGCGGGGCTCGAAGACATCATTTCTCAGCGTGTGGGCCGCCACGGCATTGGTTTTGGCGCACCGCTGCACTCGAAGGACGCCAGCGAGAACATGTTCTCTCAGGTGCTCCCGGAGGACCTTCACAAGTTCGGCTTGATCCCGGAGTTCATTGGCCGCTTGCCCGTTGTCACCACTGTTGCTCCCCTGGATCAGACCGCACTGATTGACATTCTGACAACACCGAAGAACGCACTGGTCAAGCAGTATCAGCGGATGTTTGTGCTCGATGGTGTGCAACTGGAGTTCGAGCAAGAAGCGCTCGAAGAGATTGCCACGTTGGCCGCCGTTCGACAGACGGGTGCGCGTGGGCTTCGGGCCATCTTGGAAGAGGTCCTGGGACCTGTGATGTTTGAAATTCCCTCGAGCGACCAGGTCGACCGAGTCATCATCACGAAGGATGCAGTTCTCAAGAACGCCGCACCCACGATTGTCCCGAAGGCAGCGCCGAGGCGCGAAAAGTCCGCCTAGCCGCGCAGCACTCGGCCGTCATCGAGTTCGACCACCGGTCGACCCTCCAGCCACGTGAGTGTCCAACGCAATGTCGCGGCCTCGTCGGAGCTCAGTGTTGCCTCGATGGCGGCAATCTCGTCGCATAGCGGTTGAGGCAGGGATGCAGGAGCCTGGCCTACTGAGAATCGTGCGCCGAGTTGCATAGCCGCCCTACTTCTCTGTGTCTAGCTCATACATGACCCACGAGGTCCTTGAGGCCAGCGAGTCATAGAGGTGTTGGGCTGTGGTGTTATTCGCAGCAGTAATCCAGCGCAGATCACCACCGCCGTGAGCGGCGCCGTGCTCCTTGAGCGCATCAATCAGCGCGCGACCGACTCCGCGCCCTCGCGCAGCTGGCGCGGTGAAGAGGTCATCGAGAAACCAGGAGGGGCCAGCGCGGAACGTGTCTGCCTGTTCCCTCAAGTGGGCGAAGCCAAGCAGGGCGCCCTCGGCCTCTGCAACGAAACCGGAGAGACTGTGAGTGGGGTCCATCAGCCACCCCCAGACGCCCTCAACAGTGCGTTGTGTAAAGGCCGTCTCATAAAACACGCCATAGGCGAGAAAGAGCGCTTCCCACTGATCCCGGTCACTGGGCTGAATCTCGCGAATATAGAAAGGCGTGTTCTCAGTCATCACCGGGCTCCAGCTCAAAGGAGCGCAGCTCGACAGCCTCACCCTCCTCCAGGGAGAGGCTCCCAATCTTGCCGACCGCCCTCAGGTCAGCCTCGGCGTGTGCGAGGAGTGCCGGGCCTGCGAGTGTGGCAGTGATGATGCCGGTCTTCTGGGCCACTTGGCTGTCGGTTTTGGCACGACGAATCGTGATCAATGCTTCACTGGACAGAGCCAGGAGCCCTGCTGTCTCCCCGGAGGCCGCGGTGTCGGGCAGTTCCTCGGGGGATGGCCACGCGGCCTCGTGAATACTGCCCTCGTGGGTCCAGGACCACACCTCTTCGGTCGCGAAGGGAATGACCGGTGCCAGTAGGCGCGCTACCGTTTCGATGGCCAAGCGCAGAGCGCTGATAGCGCTGGTGCGTCCAGCGCCCTCGCCTGTGTAGGCGCGCTCTTTGACCAGCTCGAGATAGTCATCGGTGAAAGTCCAGAAGAATGTTTCTGTCACTTCCAGCGCGCGAGCGTGGTCGAAGGCCTCATAGGCGGAAGTGGCAGTCTCGACAACGTGGCGAAGTTCGCGCACCATGTCGAGATCCAGAGCTTCGGTAATGGCGCCGGTCTCGCCCTCGAACCCATAGACAAACTTGGCAGCGTTCAAGACCTTGATGGCAAGCCTGCGACCAATTTTGATCTGCTTGGGGTTCTCAGGATCGAATGCTGCGTCGGTGCCTAGCCTCGAGGACGCTGCCCAGTAACGCACGGCATCAGAACCGTGGGCATCGAGCATTGCCCCGGGTGTCACCACGTTGCCCTTGGACTTTGACATCTTTTTGCGGTCGGGGTCAACGATGAAGCCAGAAATCCCCGCGTTCTTCCAGGGGATGGTGCCGTGCTCGAGCTCTGCTCGAAGAACGGTGGAGAACAACCACGTCCTGATGATGTCTTGGCCTTGGCTGCGAAGGTCGTAGGGGAAAACGAGGTTGAAAAGCTCAGGGTCGCTTCCCCAACCGCCTGCCAGCTGAGGGGTCAGGCTG
>CAZQIH010000055.1:5701-6881 GCA_964593715.1 uncultured Microbacteriaceae bacterium | reverse complement strand
GTCATCGGCCCACTCATCTTTCTGATGTCCGATGATTCAGTTGCGATGACAGGTCACAATCTCGTGGTCGACGGAGGGTTTACTGCATGGTGATCGATTCACCCACACTGACGAGACAATCGCCCCTAGATGGCAGCGAAGTGGGCACCTTCTCGCTCACGCCACCCGAGAGGGTCCCCGCTGTGGTCGCTGCAGCCAGAGCGGCCTTTCCGTCATGGTCGGCCACGACCATTGAAAGTCGTGGCCGAATTATCAGGCGTGCTGCCCAGCTCATCGAGTCGAGGGCTGACGAGCTAGCTGCTGTTGTGCGGGCTGAGACCGGGAAGCCGCTCGGCGCATCGATGGGTGAAGTGGCGGGTGCCGTTGAGATGGGTTATCTCATGGCATCGCACGGCCGGCACCCGCAGGGGAGCACGCTCCCCAGCGCTATTCCGGGTCGCCACGTCCGAGTGCAGCGGATGCCCAGGGGAGTTGCCGCGCTGATCGTGACTTACAACGCACCGTTGCCAAACTATGCGTGGAAGGTCTTCCCTGCCTTGATGGCGGGAAATGTTGCCATCCTGAAACCATCCCCTGCTACGCCCAAGAGCGCGGAGATGTTTGTCGAGATTCTGCATTCTGCGGGTGTTCCGAGCGAAGTGCTGCAGTTGGTCCACGGTTACGGTGATACCGCTGCTGCCCTGATTGATCAGGGTGTCGACTTGGTGAGCTTCACTGGTAGCTATCCCACGGGACAGAAGGTCACAGAGGCTAGTGCGAAGCACCTGGCCAAGACCGTCATTGAACTCGGCGGCGCAAACCCGCTGATCGTCTGCGACGATGCGGATATCGACGCCGCGGTCGCGACTGTCGTGGATAGCGCGTTTAGTAACGCTGGGCAGCGGTGTTCCTCGGGGAGCCGGGTCATCATTCAGGATTCCATTTACAAAAAATTTAGAGACGCTCTGGTGAGCGCTAGCGCCGATGTCACCTGGGGCGTAGAGCCAAATGTTGTTGTCTCGACGCTGATTGACCGCCCGAGCGTTGATGCCTTTGAAGCCTATGTGGCCAGGGCTGAAGAGGCTGGTGCGCTGGTGCATCGGGTCGGGCGGCAGGTCGGGACGCCATCGAGTGAGGCGTGCTTGGCACAGCCGGCACTCATCGAAAATCTTGAGATCAGCAGCGACGAGGGGATGGCTGA
>CAZQIH010000055.1:0-5691 GCA_964593715.1 uncultured Microbacteriaceae bacterium | reverse complement strand
TTTTTGGACCGGCCACCAGGTTGTTTTCTTTCACCACCGATGACGAGGCGGTTCGGATGGCGAACACCAGTGATTATGGTTTGACCGCTGCTGTTTGGTCCTCGAACATCGCGCGAGCCGAGCACATTGTGGCTCGTCTGGCCGCAGGTGTCATCAACATCAACGGCCCCACCCACGGTGCTGAAGTCAATATGCCCTTTGGGGGAGTCAAGCACTCGGGCAACGGTTCGCGCGACGCCGGAGTATCTGCCATTGACCAGTATTCAGACCTGCAAGTCGTGTCGACGTTTTTTGGTGTGTAAGTAGTGAGCACAATTGCCATCATCCCCGCGCGCTCGGGTAGCCAAAGGGTGCCGGGAAAAAACACCCGGCTTCTTGCGGGTCACCCCCTCTTGGCGTATTCGATTCATGCCGCCATGGCCTCTGGCGTCTGTGATCGAGTCATTGTCTCTACAGATTCGACAGAAATCGCAGACGTCGCCATCGGCTATGGGGCTGAGGTTCCAGGCTTGCGACCATCGGAATTTGCGGGGCCATCCGCACACGACATTCTCTTTCTCCGCCACGCGATGGAAAATTGGGTTGAGGCTGAGGAGGGTCAACTCTGGGTGATCCTTCGGCCCACGAGTCCACTGCGGTCTGGGGCGTCGGTGCGAGAAGCACGAGAGGTCCTTCTCGCGAACCCGTGGGCCGATTCCGTGCGCGCACTGAAACCGGTCAGCGAACACCCGGGGAAGATGTGGCGGGTGAGCCAAACGGGCGAGGCAACGACCTATTTGGAGCAGGGAGGGGCCTATAACGGGCCGACCCAGGATCTTGAAAAGCTCTACGTCCAAGCCTCGAGCCTAGAAATTGTGCGAAGGGGCCCAGCCCTGGCGCACAATTCGATTGCCGGTGCCCGAGTAGTCGCCCATTTCCTGCCAGAGTGGGAGAGTCTTGATGTCAACAGCGAGGCCGACTGGCGTGCTCTGGAGAGTCTGCTTGCTGATAAACCTGAACTTTTGCCCACACTAAAAGAACCGAGCTAATGATGCCTACTCCCTCCACCAGAACCCTTGATTCGGGTCAGGTTGTCTCCTACTGGACCAGAGATCAGCTTGCTGCTCGATTCACAGAGACACATAGTCTCAAGGATTTGGCCAACGGGGCCCGTCTCAATGCCTTGACCGCTGTTCAGACAGCAGGTAGCGGGCATATTGGCACGTCGCTAAGTTCCCTGGACATCATGATTGCCGCCAGGCGTTTTCTCGATGGTGAGGACTTCGTCGGCAGAGGATCGACAGACCGAATCTTCTTTAGCTCCAAAGGCCACGATGCCCCAGCTTTGTACGCGACGATGCACTTGTGTGGCCAACTAGAAGATGACGATATTTTCCGGCTACGTCGCCTCGGGGGCCTTCCTGGGCACCCAGAAACAATTACCCCTGGCGTTCCGACCAACACTGGGTCGCTGGGAATGGGGATTTCTAAAGCCAAGGGTTTTATCAAGGCACGGAGACTGAGCGCTCCCGATAGCCGGGACCCTGTCATCGTCATGCTGGGTGATGGCGAACTCCATGAAGGCCAAATATGGGAGTCACTCCCGGGCGCTGTGCGTGATGGATTCAGCGAACTCATCGCCATTGTCGATGGAAACAAGATTCAATCTGACACCTGGGTGGAGTCAACTCTGCCGCTGGGCAATCTCAGACAACGCGTTGAAGGCAGTGGCTGGTCCTACCTCGAGTGTGACGGTCAAGACCCAAACGCTGTAGTCGAGGCCTTCACTCAAGCCGGAGCGATGCCCACTCCCACGTTCATATACGCGTCCACGACGAAGGGCTCAGGCGTCCCGTGGATGGAGTCTTTCCCCAGTGATGGCGAGTATTACAAGTTCCATTCGGGTGCTTTAGCACCCGAGGTGTACCAGGCGGCTGCTGAGACTCTCATCGGCCTGTGGGGAGCCGAGAGCGCCTCCCCAGCGGGGAAACTCGCTGAAGACCGCCCGGAATTCGATGCCCTCACCCCTCGCGCGCGTCCAGAATCGATGCTCACCCACTGGGAAACCATGATCGGTGATGTCATGGCAGCCAACCCGAAGGTCGTCGCCCTTGATGGCGACCTGAGCTACGACACTGGAACGCACTTGGTGCGGCATGTTTTCCCTGACCGCTACATTCAGGCCGGTATCGCTGAACAGGACATGGTGTCGATGGCCGGCACCCTGGCTTTGTCTGGTTATGTGCCGTTCGTCCACAGCTTTGCCACATTCCTCACCATGAGAGCGACCGAACAGATCTTCAACAACGCAACCGAATACACGAAAATTGTCTATTTCGGTTTCCTTGCAGGCATTGTTCCCAGTGCTCCTGGTTTTTCCCACCAAGCGGTCACAGATGTGGGAATCATGTCGTCTATCCCCGGGATGCGGGTTTTTGAACCCAGCTGTTCTTCTGAGCTTCGTTGGGTCATCGACGAAGCACTTGCCCACGACGGTCCTTCGTTTATTCGCATGGGTGGATTGGCACCTCTGCCTCCAGCGACCGTGAACGGCCATGCGCCGGGGGTCGAGCGCCACACGGGAGGTGACGTCGCCTTCGTCACCAGCGGCCCTTTGCTGGGTCACGAAGCGCTAGGCGCTGCAGAAATTCTTGCCCATGAGGGGATTGACGCAGCGGTGTTTTCGTATCCAGAAATTACTGCCGAGCCAAGCCCTGAGTTCGTTCGCCGGCTGGCAAGTTTCTCCAGCGTGTATGTGCTGGAAAACCACAATCCTACGAACGCCAAGTTCCGGAAACTATCGGACGCGTTGGAAGCCCACCACTCAACCAAGGCCACCCGCCTTGGTGTCGATGGGATACCAGCGAACGGGCAACCAGCCGAAGTATTGGAGCACCACCGTTTGGATGCCACGAGCATCGCAGCTGATGTTGCAGGCCTGGAGAATTCGGCCAAACGTTAGCCGTCGGTTGCAGGGTCTAGTCTCCGCCTAGCTACGATTAGGCTGGAAGCGATTGACCTGAGTAGTGAAGTGATAGCAGGGAAAGAGATGGGCGGAAAGTCTGTGAAAAAAGCGCTGATTACGGGAATAACCGGCCAAGACGGTAGTTATTTGGCTGAGTTCTTGCTCGCCAAAGGTTACGAAGTTCATGGCCTGATTCGTCGCTCGTCCACGTTCAACACGGATCGCATTGATCACTTGTTGAGCGATTCGAACCCCGCACGCTCACGCCTGTCCCTGCATTATGGCGATCTGAGTGACAGCTCTCGCCTCGTTGCTTTGGTTTCTTCGATTAGGCCCGACGAGGTTTATAACCTGGCTGCGCAGTCGCACGTCCGGGTCAGTTTCGACGAGCCCGAACACACGGGTGACACCACTGGGCTCGGGAGCATTCGTCTTCTTGAGGCAATTCGCATAGCTGGCTCTGATGCCAAGTTTTATCAGGCCTCTAGCTCTGAGATGTTCGGTGCGAGCCCACCCCCGCAGAACGAAGAGACTCCGTTCTATCCACGTTCTCCCTACGGCGCGGCGAAGGTGTATTCGTTCTGGGTGACCAAGAACTACCGCGAGAGCTACGGAATGTTTGCCACCAATGGGATTCTTTTCAATCACGAGTCTCCGCGCAGAGGCGAGACTTTCGTAACGAGGAAGATAACGAGAGCGGTTGCCCGTATCAAGGCGGGGGTGCAGGACAAACTCTTTCTCGGGAATCTGGACGCTATTCGCGACTGGGGCTATGCGCCTGAATTTGTTGAAGCCATGTGGCTGATGCTCCAAGCCGATGCCCCAGACGATTTTGTTGTCGCCACTGGGACCGAGTACAGCGTCAAGGATTTTCTCGGCTTTTCTTTCGAGAGGGTGGGCCTGGACTGGGAGAAGTGCGTCGAATTCGATGAGGCCTATCTCAGGCCCGCGGAAGTTGACGCTTTGGTCGGCGACTCGAGCAAGGCCCGCGCGGTTACTGGTTGGGAACCCAAAGTGATGACACCCGAGCTCGCCCACATCATGGTTGATGCGGATGTAGCGATGCTCGCGGCGTCTGGCTCAGGGTGGATCGACCGTCCCTACGATGTCTGATTCTCCCGCTACAGCTCCGGCACCTGCTGCCCGACAAACCGACTTTATGAGTTTGTTGCGTATCGCCGGGGTGTCGTGGTCGCTCCTCACAGCGAACGAAAAGTCCTTCTTTCTGATTCGGATTGCGGTTCGTCTGGCCCTCAACGCTCTCGATATCGTTGCAGTTGCGTTGATGGGGCTGTTGGGGGCAATTACTGCCACCGGCCTCTCGGGTCAGAATCTCGAAATCTTTGGCTATAAGGTCCCCTCACCCAACGCCACTAATGTCATCGCCCTTGTTGCGGTTATTGCGTTCCTTTTCATCCTCAAGGGTGGGCTTGCAATAATTTTCGCTCGCTGGACAGCAATTTTTCTTGCGGGTGTAGAAATCAAGAACTCGGCAAAGATTACTCGTTTTCTCTTCAGTGGGTCCCTGCAACGGGTGAAGAAGTATTCCAGGCCGGAGATCACGTTCCTTGTGGAAAGTTCGACTAGCGCGACCTTTTCGGGGGTCCTCGGATCGATGACAACTCTCGTCATTGAGTCGACACTGTTCATATCAATCTTTGTCCTGTTTTTGCTCGTGGATTGGCCCGCCGCGCTTGCGATTGCCGTTTACTTTGCTGCGCTTGTGTTTCTTCTCCAGGCCACGACAGCGCGAAAGTACCTGGCCTCGGGCGATAACCTCCGCAAAGCATCGGTCGACGCCGGGGGGTCAATCCTTGAGATGGTGGATGGCTTTCGTGAGATTGCGGTTCTCTCCAAGCAGGACTTTTTCTTGACAAGGTTCATTGAGGCGAAGAAGCTCTCAGCACGCACCGGCGTCACTTTACAAATTCTGAAGAGCCTTCCGCGCTACATCGCTGAAACCGGGCTTATTTTTGGGGCTCTTGGCTTCACGGTGTGGCAACTGACCCAGGGGACTTTGGCCGAAGGCCTTTTCGCTCTAGGGGTGTTCCTATCGGGCTCCTTCCGCATGATGGGGGCGATTTTGCCACTGCAAGCTATATGGAATGATCTGCGGATCATGCAGAAGTGGGTTGTGATGGCCCAGGAGATTTTGGTGCAGTTGCGGGATACCCCAGAACTATTGGACGCCGACATTTTCTCTGACACGAGTCGCCTGCCGGAGCGCACCGTTGCTTACAGCGAGCTCGGCGGTTTGCCCGTTGAGCTCAAGAACGTCGTGTTCTATCACTCTGGAACAGCGTCACCAACCATCAAGAAGGTTTCGCTGAATATAGCCTCCGGCGCTTACGTGGCAATTGTGGGTCCCTCCGGGGCTGGCAAAACGACCCTTGTCGACCTGCTTCTTGGACTCTACGACCCGGACAAGGGCTCAGTGCGCGTGGGCGGGGAAGACCCGCGTGCGCTCCGCGAGCATTCGCCAGGTCTCCTGTCTTATGTTCCGCAACGCCCTGGTCTTGTCAGCGGGTCTCTAGCTAACAATGTGGCCCTTGGTGTTCCCGATGATGAAATCGACGAGGACGCTGTTCGCGAATCGCTGCGCAAGGCACAACTTCTGGATTTTGTGGACACGCTGCCCGAGGGAATTCACTCGTCCCTTGGCCCTCACGCAGACTCACTGAGCGGTGGTCAGATTCAGCGCCTTGGTTTTGCCCGCGCCCTCTACACAAAACCCCAACTCATTATTT
>CAZQIH010000054.1:0-7258 GCA_964593715.1 uncultured Microbacteriaceae bacterium | reverse complement strand
CCGCAGAACAAAGAGAGACTCCCTGCAGCATCGAGGGTGACCAATCCTGAGTAGCTCGCTGAGAGCGAAGGCGGGGGCGACTCCAGATCTTCGTATAACAGGTCCAGAACCCCGACAAAGTTTGACTGCCAATTCAATGCGTCTTCCGGGTTGTCGCCGTCGTCTATCAACGGGTACCGATCGTCTTGGACATAACATCGCATCCGTGATGGGCCGTCATCCGAGACGGACAAATCGACCCACAGTGAAATCTGCACGAGCCAATTCCCAGCTGGCAAATCAAGGGTCACGAGAGCGGGAGCGTCGAGAAGATTAGTGATGGACAAACCATTGCCTGTAGAGCAATTCCAACCGTCCCCACCGTCAGGTTCGCACGTGAATTCAGGCCGGAGTTGGAACGCAATGACGTTGCCGGCGTTTCCACCAGCCGGACCCCGCTCACCAGTCGCGCCGGCCGGACCGCGGGAGCCAGGAGGGCCCGCTACGCCCGCAGGACCTCGAGGCCCTTCAATCCCGCGCGCCCCAGGTTCGCCGCGAACCGCTGGAACCGAGGGCTCCTGCGCAATATCGAGCACAACTCCTGCCGGTGGCGTTGGCGTACCCACACAGGAAACCAAAAAAGTAACTAGGGCCGCTACCGCACTCACGTGAAACGTTCGCTGCGTCGAGACCGGCATGGTTTGAGCGTATGCAGCTACCTCGTCCTGAAATAACCCGAGATAGGGAATTCCCTACCCGGAATTTGGTCATCGACAGCCGGAAATTTAGCGTGAGCTTCGTTGTTCACTGTTGGCAGTCTGTTCGGAGTACACGTGTCAGGATCACCTCTACCGACCTTCCAGTCTTCGCCCCGAGGGCGCTTAGGTGTCTCCGGGGGAAGAAAATCCCTGAGGTTCGCACTATCGGTGTTGGTCGTTCTCACGGGATTAACCCTCGCAGGGGCCGGGGCTGCTGGATCGGCACCACCGGCATTTGGATCGGTCGCTTGGGTGGAAAGCCTCAAGCTTGAAGCGTCGGATGGCGTGCGCCCCGACCAGTTCGGTCACGCGGTTGCACTTGACGGGAACACCCTGCTGGTCGGCGCCTTCAGGGACGACACCTCCCGCGGGTCCGCCTATGTGTTTGTGTGGGATGGAGCGACCTGGACGGAAGAGGCCAAACTAGTCGCCCCGGACGGCCTCGCCGACGACTACTTCGGCTACTCGGTGGCAATTGACGGCGACACAGCCGCGCTGGGGGCGTACACTCGCGATTCAGCGAGAGGTGCGGTCTATATATTTACCCGGTCGGGCACGACATGGAGCCACCAAGCAACCCTTGAGGCCGCTGACGTTGTAGCAACCGACGGGTTTGGGGTTGCAGTGGCCCTGGAGGGCGACACTCTTGTCGCCACTGCCTATTGGGACGACGTCAACACCGGATCGGCCTACGTTTTCACCCGGACCGGTTCGAGCTGGACCGAGCGAGCCCGGCTCGTCGCTTCTGACAGGGCGGGGCAGGACTATTTCGGCTCCGCGGTCACACTATCTGGAGACACGATAGCGATCGGCGCCTTCGGCGACGACTCTTATCGAGGGTCAACCTATCTCTTTACGGGCTCTGGCGCGGTGTGGACGCAGCAACTGAAAGTAACCGCATCCGATGGCCTTGCGGGCGACGCGTTCGGAGACACAGCATCCCTTGACGGCGACACACTAGCTATCGGGGCCCCGGGAGACGACGCCTCCCGGGGATCCACGTATGTTTTCACACGGACTGCGGGGTCCTGGAGCCAACAGGCCAAAATTGTCGCCTCCGATGGTCTGACGTCCGACTACTTTGGCTCCGCGCTCTCGCTGGATGGCGATTCCCTAGCGGTTGGCGCCCACGTCACCGATGGCTACCAGGGTGCTGCGTATGTCTTCAATCGCTCGGGAACCTCGTGGTCAGAACAGGGCAAGGTCTCAGCGTCGGATGGGCAAGGGTACGGGTATTTCGGATTCTCCCTCGCCCTTGATGATGGCGTTCTAGCCGTGGGAGCGATGGGAGACAACAGCGCCCGCGGGTCGCTTTACATTTACAACGGAACTCAAGTGTCCGCGAGCTCAAATTCGGAGGGATCCCCCCAGGCTGCGACCTCAACCCAAGCCCGAACCCCCGAGCTCGCCGCCACGGGAGCTGGGCAGCCGTGGCCATGGATTCTAGGTTTGTCAGTGTCGCTAACGGGCCTAGGGTTGCTGGTGGCGGCCCGCGTTGGATCGGGACAAAAGCCACAGACGGCGAGGATGCGACTCCACTCAACGACCTAAACAATCAAGGAGTTAGCACGGCCGATGAGCCCACTGGGGTGGGTGGGGCAGACTAGGGTCATGGACCTTGGCCTTGAGGGTAAGACCGTCCTTGTCACAGGTGGCACAAAGGGCATTGGCCGAGCCATCGTGCAGGCGTTTGTCGACGAGGGCGCCACAGTCGTGTTCTGCGCACGGAACCCGGATGAAGTCAGGGCTACCGAGTCGTTCTTCACAAGCGGGGGCGCCACTGTCCGGGGCGCGGTTGTCGACGCGGGTGATGCAGATGCGATTCGGGCATGGGTCGATGAGACGGCGGAGCGCTTCGGGACGATTGATGCCGTGGTCGCGAACGCCTCGGCCCTGGCTGTCGAGGACAAGCCGGAGAGCTGGGAAGCATCGTTTCGCGTTGATCTAATGGGGGCTGTGAATCTCTGTCGAGCAGCACTTCCCCATTTTGAGCACAGCTCGGTCAAGTCATTGGTGGCTCTCTCCAGTGTTTCTGGCAGAGAGGCAAGCTTTTCCTCTGGCCCCTACGGAACGATGAAGAGCGCCATCATCAGCTACATGGCCGGTTTGGCGCTCTCATTGGCGGATAGAGGTATCCGCGCCAACACCGTCTCCCCCGGCCACACCTATATGGAAGGCGGCACTTGGCAAGCCCACGAGCAGGACAACCCCGCGCTGTTTGCGCACGCTCTAGGTCTCAACCCGTCAGGCCGAATGGGCACCGCAGAAGAGGTCGCCACGGGAGTCGTGTTCCTCACAAGCCCCAGAGCATCACGGATTAGCGGTACAAACCTGGTCATCGATGGAGCGATGACCAGGGGTATTCAGTTCTAGCCTCGTAGAGGCTTTGTCACCAGCGGCACTACTGGTTGGCGCGCCCACCGCACGAGAGCGATCACCGCAACAAGGGCAAGTGTCGGCAGGAGTATCTGGCTGGCGAGAATGACACCGGGATACGCACCCATCCAGTCTTGGAGAGAGATGTGCCGAGACAGGATTCCCCAGAACGCCCAGACCAGAACCAGCGCATAGCTAGGCGATGAATTCACCAGCGCAGTAACCGAACCGATTACCACTGCGACGACCAAGACCACGATGGTCCACGTTTCTGCCGAGAGCCAGAAGCCATCGCCTAGCCCCCATTGGACCAGCAAAGCCGAGATATTCGCCACGGTGGCCACTGTGACCCAGCCGAAATAGACGGCAAAGGGAATGCGAATAGCGACTGTGCTCCCGAGAGTTGTTCGGTTAGCTGTCGTCACCTTGTTGATCATGATCAACGTCCACAGAAGGCCACCAATGATGACGGCTGCGACCCAGAGCACCTCGTAGTGCCAGGCAACAATCCACGCTCCGTTGAGCAGACTGCTGGCAGTAAACCAGGGTGTGATCGTCCGGATCACCGAATTGTCTGCGACTAGCTGAACCACCGTGTAGACGCCGAGGAGAAGATAGATGACACCCCAAATAGCAAAGGTAAAACCAATCGGAGCGAACAAAGTGTCGTATCGGTCCGAGATTTCGTCGGTGGCCTGCCCGTTGAGAGGAAGGGTTGTTGCCAACACATTCATGACCAGCATGAACACAAAGGCGGCCAGGGCGATAAGGCGTGGCGCAAGGGTTTTCAGCATGTTTGAGTCAACCACATCACAGTCCCCGACTGCCATGGGCACGGCCGGCGGCCTGCACCAGTAGGGCGGACGGGACTTGAACCCGTGACCGACGGATTATGAGTCCGCTGCTCTAACCAGCTGAGCTACCGCCCCGTGCGCCCAACGGGCGCGCCCCGATTCTACTCGGCAGGCTCGTGAATCCTGGCCGACTGAAAACCCAAAGAACCCAACATTTCAGGTCGATAACGACTCGCTGAGGATGCTTTCAGCTGCGCGTGTGCCAGGGACATGCCCGGTATGCTTACCTACGGTTCAGAAGTCGTTAACGCTGTGTTCATCTGCGTAGCCGATTTCGCACCCGCTCGTCGTGGCCCATCGAAGCGCCACCGAGAATCCCCACACCAGGCCTAATACGGCAACAGTCGGGGTGCCACCAATCTTTACTGACAACACCAAAAGGAGACCCGCGCGTGAAGCACGGCCGTCATGCTGCCAAGCGCAGCAGCCCACCCGCATGGGTGTCGGCTGCGGTGTTTGTGGTGTGGTGGTTGGCGGCGACGATCACCATCGCCAACGCTTGGGTTGTCTGGAACTTCGGTCAACTGGAGTTGCCCCAGTTCATCTACCACATTGTCAACATCGTCGAAGTTATCAAGCCGATGAGCATCGACTTCGTGATTGCTTCCGCCATTGCCATCATCCTGGGTCCAGTGGCAATCGGTGTGTTTGGCGTGAAGGTCACCCGTCGTTTGATCCAGGGCGCCAAACGCGCCTTTCACGATCACGTGGACAGCAAAACCGACGCGCCGCGGAGGCTCTTGCGCTCTCGTGTACTCTCCCCCGGGCTACCTGTGGGCCTGCTGGTGCCGGCAATTGTGTTGGGCTTCACGACCCCGGCATTTGCGGTGAACGTTGGTGTGGTCTCGTTCTTCCAGAACTCAAAGCCCTCAAACTTCATTGAGTCGTTCTACGAGTTCCCCGAGAACATCCAGCAACCAGAGCAACCCCTCAATTTGGTCATGATCTACGTTGAGTCGCTCGAGAACACCTATAGAAACCCAGACCTTTGGGGCGAAAACCTTCTTGACTCCCTGGACTACGAGACGAGGGACTGGGCAACATTCGCCGACTTCCAAGAGGTTCGTGGAACCGGGTGGACTATTGCTGGCCTCGTGGCCAGCCAATGCGGTGTGTTGCTGAAGGAAGAGAACCAGTTCGATATCCGCCAGCAGTTGGGCCTGAAAAGCATCAACCGCATTGGTGAGCGGGTTGACGAATTCATGCCAGGAATTACGTGCCTTGGGGACATCCTGGCTGATGCTGGTTACGCCAACCACTTCCTCGGGGGTGCTGACCCAGGGTTTGCCGGTAAGGGCAAGTTTTTTGAAGAACATGGGTATCGCAGCGTCAAGGGCCTCCCCTACTGGGAATCCATCGGTGAAACCGAGTTCACGAAGTGGGGCCTGCACGATGACGATCTTCTGCGCCACGCAAAGCGAGAGCTAGACACGCTTCACGCGGCAGATCAGCCTTTCAACATGACGGTCTTGACCGTTGACACGCACCGTCCGGAGGGGCACCTAAGCCCTACCTGCGAGCGCAGGGGGGCCGATGGGCTCCCGGACATCGTGGCGTGCACGTCGGACCTCCTGGCCGACTTTGTGCGGTACATGGAGAAGAAGGGCTACCTCGAGGACACCGTTGTCGTGATTACCGGTGATCACCTCTCCATGCCAAACGTTGTTCAAGAAACAATGGAGCTAGAACCAAACCGCACGATCTATAACCGGTTCTGGTCTCCACTGGGCTTCGAGCCCAATCGCTCCGAGTTCTTCCACTTCAGCATGCTTCCTACGGTGCTCGACTTGATGGGATTCGACTATCCGGGCAATGAGATGGCTCTCGGTGTTTCTGGAGTCGGCGAGCGTGACCCACGGAAGTTCACGATCTATGACGTTCGCAACCTCGATGACCAACTCCGTCGGCCCTCAGAGCTCTATGACGTTTTCTGGGACGTCAAAGAGACCGAGGGAAGCTAACTTCTTTCTGCTTGTGGGGCGCGAGACGCCGCACCGGGCCTAGAGAAGGTTCGGAATCTTCTGTTCCTCTGCGACGTTCGCGCGGCGGAAAATCAGCGTCACCACTGTGGAGATGATCACGATGAAGAGCGAATACAGGGCTGGGACCAAGAGAATCGCGTCCAAGCCAGGGTTCTCGATATACACGGCAACAATGACTGCGATTGCTAAGGGCCCGTTCTGAATTCCGGTCTCTAGAGCCACCGTTCTCGCGTTCATCGGGTGGAGGCGGATTGCCTTCGCGATGATGTACGCGATGGTGATACCCACCACGCCAAGGCCAATAGAAACTGCGTAGGTCGGCCACTCCGTGATGAGCAGCAGCTGCCAGTTACGCGGCACCCAGATGGCAATGAGGAAGGGGATGAAGAGCAGGCCAAAGACGCCACCGATGAGTTCGAGGACCGCACCAGCATTCGCGCTGAGGCGACGCACCAGCATTCCGAGTCCCACCGGGATCACGAGCCCCACGATGACGATGGCGAGCTCCGCAAACTCAATGCTGAGCGATTCGTCCAAGCTCAGCAGGTTCGAGTAAATCCAGAGCATGAAGGGCGTCATCACAAACGCCCACAGTGTTGAATTAACCGTCATGGTGACACTCAACGCAAGGTTGCCCTTGGAGAAGTACGTGAAGAGGTTTGACGTCGTTCCTGCTGGAACGGATCCCATAATCAGCGCGCCTAGGGCGATGAAAAGCACGTCGGGTCCTTGACTGAAGGGCAAGAGGACTGCAACAACCAGCAGGTAGGCGGTCAGAGGCATGATTCCAAACTGGGTAATCCAACCGATGACCAGACCCCAGGGGCGCCGAAGAGCTAAACCGAAGTCTTTTGGCGTTAGGCCAGCACCCAGGCCAAACATGATGATGAGAATGAAGATTCGAAGCAGGGTCTGTTCAAACTCATTGACGACGGTTGCTTGATTGGCGCTCTCTTCAGCCAGAACAATCAGTGACTCAATCATGATTACGCGCCCTTCGTGGTGGTCGGAGCGGCCAAGGCTTGGTCGCGAAGCTGGCGGCGAAGAATCTTGCCGATTGGGCTCTTGGGAAGCTCGTCAACAAAGACGACGCTTTTGGGAACCTTGTAGGCGGAGAGGTGCTCGCGGCACTGAGCGAGGATTGCATCAGTGGTGGGTGCGGGGGCTGTAGCCACCACATAAGCGCGGACCGCCTCACCCGTTTTCTCATCAGGGATACCGACAACACCGACTTCGAGCACGCCTGGCACAGCGGCAATCTGCTCTTCCACCTCGTTCGGGAAGACGTTGAAGCCACTCACCAAGATCA
>CAZQIH010000053.1:0-7301 GCA_964593715.1 uncultured Microbacteriaceae bacterium | reverse complement strand
CACCTGAGGAAGAGGCACCAGTCGAAGAGACCGTAGAAGAAGCAGCGCCCGCGCTTGACTTCCTCGCCTGCGCTGTCTCCGACGAGGCAAGCTTCCAGGACAACTCCTTCAACGAGGCTGTGTATGACGGTCTCCTTCAGGCCGAGTCTGAGCTTGGCGTTCAGATCGCCGAAGCAGAGTCCAACAGCGCCGAGGACTTTGCCCCCAACCTCCAGGCAATGGTTGACGCCAGCTGTGACGTCATCTTCGCTGTGGGCTTCAACTTGGTTGCTGACGTCAACATTGCGTCGGTTGCTAACCCCGAGATGAACTTCGTCACCATCGATGGTTATGCAGAAGACCCCGAGACCACCAACCTCAAGGCTGTTGGTTACAAGATGAACCAGTCCAGCTACCTCGCTGGTTACCTGGCTGCTGCGTACTCCACGACCAAGGTCATTGGAACATCCGGTGGTCTCCAGATTGGTGCTGTGACTGACTTCATGACCGGCTTCTACAACGGAGCACAGGCATGGGCCGCTGACTCTGGTGAGTCCGTGACCGTTCTTGGTTGGGATCCTGCTGCCGAGACCGGCGACTTCTGGGGTGGATTCGCTCCGAACGACCCAGTCGGTAAGAGCATCGCAGCTTCTCAGATCGAGCAGGGCGCTGACGTTCTCTTCCCCGTGGGTGGAGACCAGTACGGTTCCACTATCGAGGCAATCAAAGAAGCAGGCGTTGATGCAGTCATGATCGGTGTCGACAAAGACGCCGCCGCGACTCTGCCTGAGTACGCCGAGTTCATCCTTACTTCTGCTGAGAAGCGCATGGGTGAGGCAACCTTCAACATCATCGAGGAGTATGCGGTCAACGGTAACTTCAGCGTTGAGCCATACATCGGTGATCTGGCAAACAGCGGGACCGACCTGTCCCCCTTCTATGCCTTTGACGGTGAAATTGACCAGGCAATCAAGGATCGCCTTGCTGAACTAAAGGCAGGCATCATTGACGGATCGATCGACCCACTGTCCTAATCGGTCAGTAGTCATCGTGAAATAAACGAGGGAGGGGCCCTAGACGAGAACGTCTAGGGCCCCTCTTCGTTTCCCCGTATTCTTAGAGTCATCAACGATGGAGGATGGTCAGGCAATGAAGCTTGAATTGCGAGACATGACCAAGCGCTTTGGTCCGGTGGTCGCCAACGACCGGATTTCTCTCACCGTTGAATCCGGCCAAATCCACGCGCTACTGGGCGAAAACGGTGCCGGCAAGTCCACGTTGATGAACCTCCTCTATGGCCTCTATAAGCCAGATGAGGGTCGCATCCTGCTCGATGGCGCAGAGGTGAGCTTCGCCAATCCTCGCGATGCCATGGCGGCTGGCATTGGAATGGTGCACCAGCACTTCATGCTGGGGCCTGTGTTTAGCGTTGCTGAGAACGTAGTGCTGGGCAATGAGCCCTCTACGCGCATTGGGTCCCTGGACCTCGAGCGGGCACGCGAGCGCGTCCACCAAATTTCTGCCCGCTTCGGCTTTGATATCGACCCCGACGCGATTATTGAAGACCTGCCTGTCGGCATTCAGCAACGGGTGGAAATTATCAAGGCGCTCGCGAGAGACGCCGAGGTCTTGATTCTTGACGAACCAACGGCTGTGTTAACGCCGCAAGAAACCGACGAGCTGATGGCGATCATGCGCCAACTCGCCGCTGAGGGTAAGTCGATCGTGTTCATTACTCACAAGCTGCGCGAGGTCAAAGCCGTTGCCGACGTGGTGACGGTTATCCGTGGTGGCAAAGTCGTCGACTCGGTTCCCCCCACGACCCCCATCAATGAGCTCGCATCCCTCATGGTGGGGCGTGAAGTCGACCTCACGGTCAACAAAAAGGCGGCTGCTCCCGGTCCTGTGGTCTTGGCGATTGAGAACCTCGTCTCTGTTGATGAGAGGGGCCGCCGGGTCATCGACGGGGTGAGCCTCGAGGTTCGTTCCGGTGAGGTGTTGTGTGTTGCTGGTGTGGAAGGCAACGGTCAGACCGCACTCGCCGAAACGATTCTTGGCCTCCGCGTCGTTCACAGCGGAACGATCAGTTTGGCTGGCAAGGACATTACCCACGACCGGGTGAAGCAGGTTCTTGATGCGGGCGTCGGTTACATCCCAGAAGACCGTAAGAAGGACGGTCTTGTGGGGGACTTCACCATTGAGGAAAACCTCATGTTGAACGGCTCCTTTGGGGCTCCGTGGGCAAAGGGCTTATCCATCGATTTCGCCTCGCGCCAGCGCGAGAGCGCAAAGCTTATTGAGCAATTCGATATTCGTACGCCCTCGGCGACGACACTGGTCAAGAAGCTCTCCGGTGGAAACCAGCAGAAGGTCGTGGTCGCCCGTGAGTTGGCGAGAGAGCTAACACTTTTCGTCGCTGCACAGCCGACCCGCGGCGTTGATGTGGGATCGATTGAATTCATTCACGAGCGCATCATTCAGACGAGGGATGCAGGCATCCCCGTGGTGATTTTCTCTACAGAACTAGACGAGGTCTATGCGCTTGCCGATCGCATTGCCGTGATGTACCGCGGCAAGCTCGTAGGGATTGTTCCTCCCACAACCTCACGAGAAGTGATGGGGCAAATGATGGCCGGTATTTCAGCCGCGGAGGTCGCAGCGTGACCGTGATCAAAGAGATTCTCTCGACCTCCGCCACCAAGGCCTTTTTATCGATCGTTGTGGGTTTTGCTGTTGGCGCCGTGTTCATGATGGTGTCCGGCGAAGATGTATCCGAGGCGTTCGAATCCGGCGGTTTCTCCGAGGGGTTCCAGGTGGCGTTGCGCACCGTAGCGGACGGATATGGGGCGCTCTTCCGCGGTTCCATCTACAACCCGAGGGCAGATGACCTTGCAACTGCCATGAGGCCGTTGACCGAGACTCTGAGGCTTGCAGCTCCCTTGATTGCGGCCGGCCTTGGCATTTCGCTCGGATTCCGGGTTGGTCTCTTCAACATCGGTGGCAATGGGCAGATGCTCTTTGGCATTCTCTGGGCCACGTGGATTAGTACTCGGGTTGAGATGCCCGTCATCCTCCACATGCTTGTCGCCCTGGTTGTCGCCATCCTTGGCGCAGCACTCTGGGGCGCGTTGGTGGGGTTCTTGAAGGCACAGACAGGCGCTCACGAAGTCATCTTGACCATCATGTTGAACTACGTAGCAATCAGTTTGTTCACGTGGTTCATCCGAGACCCCGACCTCCTTCAACAAGCAGACGGCGGCGGAACGCCGAAGTCGGACGCTCCGGCCCTGACCGCTCAGTTCCCCGCGCTATTCCCTGGAATCTATGCGCTTCACGCGGGTTTCATTCTTGCCCTGCTCGCAGTCGTCACGTATTGGTGGTTGATGGAGAGATCCGCAATCGGCTTCCGCTTCCGTATGGTCGGTCACAACCCTCACGCGGCTAGGACAGCGGGAATCTCAGTCGAGCGCACCTACGTGTTGGCGATGGCCACCTCGGCGGCGTTCCTGGGAGTTGCCGGCGCCAATCAGGCGCTTGGAACCCCCGTGGGATACACCGAAACCGTTCACTCGGGGATTGGGTTCGATGGCATCACGGTGGCGCTTCTGGGAGGCGGCAACGCGATTGGCATCCTCTTCGCGGGCCTGCTCTTTGGAGCGTTCAAAGCGGGAGGGCCTCAGATGCAGGTCATCGGAGTCTCTCCCGAGGTGCTGGGAATTGTTCAGGGCGCGATTGTTCTCTTCATCGCAGCACCGCCGTTAGTGCGCGCGATCTTTAGATTGCCCGTTCTCACGTCGACTCCGAAGCTCGACCGTTTCAGAGCGCGCTTTGGACGAAAGGTGGTGGAGTCGTGAGCATTCAAACCACCCCCGGGATGTTCTCCCTGGCAGAAGCCAAGGTGAGCTGGAAGGCTCCTTGGCTGATGGCGGTGTTTGCCGCCATCGTTTTCGTGGGCTTTGGCCTCCTGGGTCGCCGCGAGCCGGTTGTGTACACCCTCACTTCTGATCGGGCATCGTTCCAATTGCCGGCCATTGAGGTCATGTCCCACATGGTCGGCCTGGTCCTCGGTGTTTTCTTAGTGGCCATTACGGTGTTGGCGTTTGTGTGGGTGAAGCTGAATCGCCCGGTTCCACTGTGGTGGTCACTCGTCTTCGGGTTCATCAGCATCGTGGCGCTGCTGGGCTGGCTCGCTGCCGGTGACCGGGTGCCCTTTGCCTTTATCCTCGGAAACGCCATTGTGTTGGCTTTGCCCATCATCTTCGGTGGCATGGCCGGTGTGATGTCCGAGCGTGTCGGTGTGGTCAACATCGCCATCGAAGGCCAGCTACTGACGGGGGCCTTCGTGGCAGCAGTGGTCGGCACCGTGACCGGCAATCTCTACCTGGGCCTCATTTCCGCCATGGTGGCTGCTGCGCTCATGTCGATGGTTCTGGCGGTCTTTGCGATCCGTTATCTGGTGGACCAGATCATCGTCGGTGTGGTGTTGAACGTGTTGGTAATCGGCATCACCAACTTCCTGTATTCCCAGTGGCTGACCACGGACGCGGAGAACACCAACTCACCCGGAACCTTCCCGATTGTGGCAATCCCGTTCCTTTCTGAAATACCAATCGTCGGGCCGGTTCTCTTTGAGAACCGAATCACGGTGTATCTGGCGTTCCTCTTGATTCCGCTGCTGTGGTTTGTGCTCTTCCGCACGAGCCTTGGCCTTCGTGCCCGCTCAGTCGGGGAATACCCGACCGCAGCGGACACTATGGGCATCAACGTGGCAGCTACCCGCTTCTGGTGGGTCACGATGGGTGGTGCGCTGGCAGGCCTCGGAGGTGCCGCGTTGACCATTGGCAACGTGGGGGCGTTTGGTAAGGAAATGACGGGTGGGCAGGGCTTTATTGCTCTTGCGGTGGTCATTCTCGGACGCTGGCACCCGTTCTATATGTCGGCTGCAGCGCTACTCTTTGGTTTCTCCATCATCCTTCGCGTTTGGGCAAACCAGGTGAGCCCCGGTATTCCTACCGACTTCATCATCATGGTCCCCTACCTGGTCACCATCATTGCTGTGGTGGGCTTCGTCGGAAAGGTTCGGCCTCCAGCCGCCTCGGGTAAACCGTATGTCAAAGAGTGAGGCAGAGAGCGTCGACTGGTCGGCGCTGAAAGCGGCAGCGGTTGAGGCCATGAAACACGCCTACGCGCCCTACTCAGAGTTCCCCGTTGGCGCAGCGGCGCTCGTTGACGATGGTCGGATTGTCTCCGGCTGCAACGTGGAAAACGCCTCCTATGGGGTTGGACTCTGCGCAGAGTGTTCTCTGGTTTCACATTTGGCCATGACCGGGGGTGGCAAACTCGTTGCCTTCACCTGCGTGGATGGCAACGAGGATGTGTTGATGCCCTGCGGGCGTTGCCGTCAGTTGCTCTATGAACACTCGGCGCCAGGCATGGTGCTCGAGACCGTGAGTGGCATGAAGACCATTGATCAAGTGTTACCCGACGCATTCGGGCCCCGGCAACTAGAGGAGTATCGTTCGTGAGCCACTACCTGATTCCAGGCACAGATATCGATATTCAGACGCTCCCGAAGATTTCACTTCACGACCACCTTGATGGGGGACTTCGTCCCCAGACCATTCTGGAGCTTGCGGACAAAGACGGTCTTGTGTTGCCCGGTGACCCGGACACCGGCAAGCCGATTGACACCGCCTCGCGTCTTGGCCAGTGGTTTGCTGACCAATCGGACTCAGGTTCCCTGGTTGAGTACCTCAAGACTTTCGACATCACGACTGGCGTCATGCAAACCGCTGAAGGCCTAGAACGAGTTGCACGGGAATTTGTGGAAGATCTTGCCGATGACGGTGTGATTTACGGGGAGATCCGTTGGGCGCCGGAACAGCACCTGCAGAAGGGGTTGACCCTTGATGGCGCGGTGGAGGCTGTTCAGTCCGGTTTGGCGCAGGGGGTAAAAAACTGTGCCGATCGCGGCTATGAGATCGCGGTTGGGCAACTAGTCAGCGCTATGCGCCACCTTGACCGCGGTGTAGAGATAGCGCAGCTGGCGCTGCGCCACCGCGACAAGGGCGCTGTGGGGTTCGATATTGCGGGCCCCGAGGCCGGCTTCCCCGCATCGCGGATGAAGGACGCCTTTGATCTGCTTGCTCGGGAAATGTTCCCGGTCACGGTTCACGCCGGTGAGGCTGACGGGGTTGAGAGCATCCGTGGCGCGCTGATTGACGGACACGCACTGCGTTTGGGTCACGGCGTTCGGATTGCTGAGGACATCAAGAATCTTGCTGCTGATACCGCAGCACAGGCGGGTCTTGGCCTAGTTGCACAGTGGGTTCTGGATCGTGAGATTGTGCTTGAAACCAGCCCCTCGTCAAACCTCCAGACCGGCGCTGTTGCAGCCTGGGGCACGGCTATGGCTCACCACCCATTAGATGCCCTCTATCAGCTGGGTTTCGGTGTCACCATCAACACCGACAACCGGCTAATGAGCGGAACGACCTTAACGAAGGAGCTGGGTCTTGTTGCTGAGGCGTTCAACTATGAGATTGATGACCTTCTGGCCCTCCAGTTGAACGCGGCGCAGGCCAGCTTCACGCAGTGGGACGCCAAAGAAGCGCTCGTCGACCGGCTCATCGAGGCCTACAGCCTTTAGGACAGGGACTCGAGCAGGTTCCTGACGGCGCCTTCAAGGGAACTGAGGGCTTTTTCGGCTTCGGCTCGGCTGGTGCCTGCGGTGTCGAGATAGACCTTGATTTTGGGTTCGGTGCCACTGGGGCGAACAATCACCCTCGAGCCATCGGTTAGGTAGTAGCGCAGGATGTTGTCTTTCGGGAAGTCATCGACGCCTGTCATGAAGTCATCTGCGGACACCACCGCATGTTCTCCGATCTGTGCGGGGTGCTTTGCTCGCAGGAGATCGGTGATTGGCGTGTCAGCCGTGGTCGGGTCAATCTTGATGGTGATTTGCCCCGAGGCAAATGCTCCGACTGTTTCCTCAATGGTCGTCAGGTAATCCCAGAGGGTCTTTCCTTTTTCGGCCATCTGGTTTGCAAGATCAATAATGGCCAGCGCGGCTGAGATGCCGTCTTTGTCTCGCACAACTTCTGGGTCGACTAGGTACCCAAGGGCCTCCTCAAAGCCGAACAGGAGATTCGGGACTCGGGAGACGTATTTGAACCCGGTGAGGGTCTCCTGGTGGGTCAGCTCGAAGTGCCGAGCAATCTTCCCAAGCCACGGCGAACTGACGATGGAGTTGGCTAGTGCGCCGGTCTGCCCGGTCTTCTGAGCAGTCTCGGCCGCCCGCCAACCCAAGATTGCGCCGACCT
>CAZQIH010000052.1:0-7410 GCA_964593715.1 uncultured Microbacteriaceae bacterium | reverse complement strand
AGGGGCACCCCGAACAGTAGTTAGTCATGGTGGAGAGGTAGCTACCACCCGATGTGTAGGGCTTCGTTGCGACCATGCCGCCATCGGCATATTGGGACATCCCGATGACATTCGCTGGCATCACCCAGGGTGTTCCATCAACGAACGCATCAACAAACCAATCGTTCAAGGCCCGTGGCTCAATGCCGCGCTGCAGGGCCCAACTGCCGAGCACCATCAGTCGGTTGATGTGGTGGGTCCACCCCCGGGTCGCTACTTCGTCAAGGACATGCGACAGACACTTCGACTGCACTGCGCTGGCGTCGAGCTCCGCGAAGAACGACGGCAGTGGGTTCTGATGACCAAAGTAGTTCCGGTCCACAAAGTCCTCCCCAGCATGCCAATACAGGTGCCACACCCAGTCTCGCCAGCCGAGAATCTGGCGAATAAATCCTTCGACACTCGCCAAGCTGGCCACACCCTCGTGATACTTCGCCTCGGCGGCCTCGATGACTTCGCTCGGATCAAGCAAACCCAGGTTCATCGCAGGACTCAAGAGCGAGTGGGACATCGCCCAGTCCCCCATCATCGCAGCGTCCTCGGTGGGCCCAAAGCTGTCTAGGCGATGCTCCATGAAATGGGCCATCGCCTCCAGCGCCTCAGCCCTGGTGGCGGGGAAAAGTCTGGGGCCATCGCTGCCGATGAAGGAAATCTCGCCTGCGGCCTCGAGGCCATCGAGGTAGTCCCGCACTTCCCGGTCAATGTCGTCTTCGCTCGGATACCAGGGTGGCTCCACTCCGAGGGTCTCGACGCCCTTCGGGGGTGGCTGCCGATTATCGTGATCAAAGTTGAATCGTCCACCCTCTGGCACCCAGGCACCCTTTGCGTCCTCTGCCATCAGGATTCCCAGCGCCTCGCGTCTGTGGCGATAAAAGTTGTCCATCAGCAGCCGGCCACCTTTGGCGCTCTGCGCCCACGCGCGGAAATCATCCTCGGAGGTCACAAACCCGCGAGCCGGCAACACCGAAATAGACGCTTTCGTCTGAAGTTCCTCAACCAAGCGTCGAAGCCCATAGGAGGTGGGGTTGATGACTTCGAGGTCTATTCCGCCCAGCACCTCGCTATAGCTCTCGCCCGCGCGGTAGTCGACCCGGTCACCAAGCTCGGCGACGCGGTGGCGAAGTGCCGAAAGAATCAAGTGCGCTTTCTGGCGGTGATACCTGCGCCTGCGCAACGGGCCAAGAACCTCAGCAATCACGAGCGGGCCGCCATCATCGAAGTGGGGACCGAGTTGATCGGCGAAGAGCACCCTCGGCGCTGTTGGGACCATGCGGGCCAGTGTAGACACACGGCCACCAAGTAGGCTGAGGCCGTGTCTACGGCGCTTTTCACGGATCACTACGAACTGACCATGGTCGATGCGGCCATGGCCTCTGGTCGTGCCAATCGCCAGGCAGTGTTCGAGGTTTTTGGCAGGCAATTGCCAAGCGGCAGGCGTTACGGCGTCTTTGCTGGGTCTGGACGTCTGTTGGACGCCATCTCGGAGTTCCGGTTTAGCCCAGCAGAGCTCGCGTTTCTCTCGGATCACTCGATTGTTCGCGATGACACCCTGGAGTGGCTTTCCACCTACCGCTTTGGCGGCACGATTCGTGGGTACCACGAGGGTGAGATCTATTTCCCGGGCTCTCCTCTGCTCGTGGTCGAGGGCACTTTTGCCGAGTGCGTCCTTCTGGAAACACTGATCCTCAGCGTCTTGAACTACGACAGTGCAGTGGCCAGTGCTGCTAGCCGTATGGTGCACGCCGCGGAGTCTCGCACCCTGATCGAAATGGGCTCGAGGCGAGCCAATGAACACAGTGCTGTTGCGGCCGCCCGGGCGGCGTACATCGCTGGCTTCCAGGCGACCAGCAATTTGGAAGCCGGTCGCTCGTATGGAATTCCGACTCGTGGAACCGCAGCCCACTCGTTCACGCTCGTCCACGACAGCGAAGAGGAAGCCTTCAGAGCTCAAATTGCTGCGATGGGAACCTCCACCACGCTGCTCATTGACACCTACAACATCGAGAACGGCGTCCGGGCGGCGATTGCCGCCGCCGGGACACAACTTGGTGGGGTACGCATCGACTCCGGTGATCTCCCGGTCGTGGTGCGCCAGGTACGCGCGCAACTAGATTCGCTCGGCGCCAGGGACACCAAAATTGTGGTGACCAATGATTTGAACGAGCACACCATCGCCGGTTTGCGCGGTGCCCCAGTGGACGTCTTTGGCGTGGGGACATCGGTGGTGACGGGGTCCGGCGCGCCCGCCGTGGGCCTCGTCTACAAACTTGTTGCCAGAACATCGGACTCCGGGCAATGGGTCTCGGTCGCCAAGAAGAGCTCCCACAAGTCAAACCCTGGCGGCCGAAAGACGGCGTTTAGGAAACTAGAGGGTGGCCAGGCGAGCGAAGAACTCGTGGTGATTGGCTCCTCAACGCAACCCCTTCCAGATTCGCGGGAGCTGACGGTCAGCCTGGTCACCAACGGCGAACCCGTCGGCTCAACTACTCCAGCGGACGTCGTTCGCGCAGCCAGAGAGCACAACGCCCGCGCAAGTACTGAGCTACCACCGGAGGCCTTCTCCTTGCAGCCAGGTGAACCCGTGATTCCCACCACATTCGTTGCCGACTGATTTAGCATGACTCTTATGGCAGAGAATGAGCCCACCGGCGGCACCGATGTGCTGGATCGCGAACTCGAAGAGCTCTTGCGCAGTGAACAGCTCGATGAGGGCGACCACGACCGCTACTCGCACTACGTGAAGAAGGACAAAATCCTTGCGAGCGCTCTGAGCGGCAAGCCCGTAATCGCGTTGTGTGGGAAAGTGTGGACTCCCGGACGTGACCCCGAAAAGTTCCCCGTGTGCCCGACGTGTAAAGAGATTTACGAAAAGCTTCGCGACGAATGACTACTGGTACTCATCGAGGGTGACCTCAACGGTGTACGAGTTGCCACCACGAACGTAGGTGAGCGTCGAGGTTGAGCCTCCCGGCAACGTCCGCACCTGTGCGGTCAGATCCACACGGTTCGTAATAGGAATTCCGTTGAACCGCGTCACAATATCTCCCGCGCGCAGACCACTCTTCGCGGCAGCGCCCTGGGGGCTCACGCTGTCGATATAAGCGCCAGTCACCGTGGACGATGCGACCGATTGGGCGTCGGTGACAAGCGCGCCCAACAAACCGTGGCTTGCGCTGCCCGTCGTAATAAGTTCAGAGGCGACGCGAGCGGCAAAATTGACGGGGATAGAGAAACCGAGTCCGATGCTTCCAGCACTTTGCCCACCCGTGGAGGCAATCGCCACGTTAACCCCAATGAGCTTTCCTTCGCGGTCCAGTAGCGCTCCACCGGAGTTACCGGGGTTAATGGAGGCGTCAGTCTGAATCACCGGAATCGAAATGGTTTGGCCTGGGACCAGGCCACCGCCTGGAATATCGAAGTCGAATTGGCCGCCCTCTTCGTCCGGCCCCTGAGCCGCTCCCACGGTGATGCTGCGGTTGATGGCCGAGATAATTCCGCTGGTCACGGTCCCCGGCAGACCCAGCGGGGCACCGATTGCGATTGCCTCATCCCCCACGTTCAGGTTGTCCGAGTCGCCCAGTGCGATGACCTGGAAGGGCCCCGAGGAATCAATCTTCAACACCGCGATGTCAGAGAGAACGTCACGGCCAACGACAGTGGCCGAAAACAGCCGACCATCAGACGTGGTGATGCGAATAGCAGGCTCCTGCGCGCCAAGTGACACCACGTGGGCGTTGGTCATCACGTGACCGTCCGCACTAATGATGACACCTGAGCCGCTACCGGCTCCGGTGGAACCGGCAACCTCGATAGTGACTACGGAGGGCAGGGCTGATGCCGCAACAGCGGTGATTTCACTCGCGTCCAATGGAGAGTTGACCGTAATGGTGGCCGGGGCCGACACACCCGGAGTAACAAGCCCTCTCGCAGACAGGTTCCAAATAGCAAAGGCTCCACCGGCTGTGCCACCGAGCAGGCCACCGGCAATCAGGGCGACAGTGACGAAAACGCCGAGCGTGCGAGCACGCCGCTTGTCTTCCTCGAGACGCTTAGTACGCTCGCGCGAGACGCTATCGGCAATCCCCGAATACACCGCAGGGTCGAAGGGCGAAATGGGCCGCTCGTTGAGAGCAGCAAATGCTTCATCCTGGCTTCCAGGATCCGCTGCTGTGGTCGCAGGGTTTTCCGTGGCCTCGGGGGTTTCGGCGGGAACAACGTCGCTGGAGTGCTCAGGCGAGGGGGTTACGTTTTGATCGGCTGCGCTCACTCCAGGGAATCCTTTCGACAGCCGTAAGTGTCCTCCTCGAAGCTGGACAAAGGCTTAGGCCCTTCCTAACGATACCTGGAGATTTACTCACAGCGCCCCTGCACGAGCCCTCCCGGAGGGCAGCCCTCCTCAACAAGCACTGAGTTCACTCTAAGAATCTGGAGGGTGGCAGGTGAGCCCGTGCGAGTCACCACTCCAGATAGCGGAATGAAGCCACCTTGGTCGAACCGGTACGACACCGAGTAGTCGACCTGGAGTGTGATGGTGTAGGTGCCGGGAGCGCTGAAAACGTGAGACGTTGCCGTTGTCCCGAACTGGTTCGATCCCCAACTAGAGCCAGGCTCTGACCGGGTGACACTGGCGCCATCGCCGTATGACCATCGGAAGCTCTGCGGACTAAAGCGAACCTCAATGGGCCAGCCAAGCAAAGTGCCCGACTGGCTTTGCGCACCGGCACTGCTGAAGATGTTCGTCGGAACACGAGGCAGGCTCCAGGAGCCCGGCTCAATAACGATCCCCGGCGGAAGGGGTTGGAATGCAACTAAATCACTCACGCTCGTCGGCGGAGTCGGGGCGCGTTGAACCCTGGCCGCTTGGGGCGGCGGGTTCTTCGGCGCCGATTGCCCGCGACATAGCCCAGCCAGGATGATCGAACACTGCCGGGATCCCAGCACGGGATTCCTCGGGGGCCTGGGAATCCGGGGAGAAGAAAACACCGAAGTTGCGGGAGTGCTCGCTGAGGAACCAGGAGACCCTGGACTGGTCACGGTGGCGCCGAGGGTGACACCATCGGCGGTTACCGACGTCGAAATACCAGTGCATCCGCCACCGGTTCGTGACGCTTGCGAACACGCGTCAAACCACACGGCGGTTCCGCTCGCTATTGCGCCAAAGCCCAGCGCAAGAGCGAGCACTCCACTGGCTAGCATCGGCTGATCCCCCACCACTGCTCGGTGTGGTCAATCAACAGTTCCTCAGTACTCTCGCCCAGGAGCCAGAAAACGACCGCGTCTCGCTGCCCCCATCGCGCGCTAGTCGTGACCCAAAACCCCTCAATCACGTCCCACTCTTCGGCGGTGCCATCGAAGGACTCCCATTCGCCCTGCCATTCCAGCACCTCGGTCGGCGGATCAGCGTCCTCGAGACCCAGAACCAACACTTTCGTCGCATCGACGCAGGCAATAACACCGATGTCGAGCCCGCCCTCCGGGAGCTGCCGGGCTAGTTGAACCTGGAGACTATCCACAGTGGTCTGCCCGAGGGTGCGCTCCTGGGCCGTGGCGAAGCGAGCGAACCCCTCCACCTCTTTCGGATACCACTGGGGTGTCACGAGCGAGGCCATGCGCTCCGGCGAGACACCACCTTCGCTGGTGATCAGATCGGAGCGTTCGAGATAGGACTCAACAGCCCTGGTTGCGCCAAGCGCAGAGGCCTCAAACAGGTCATCCGAGGGTAGTTGAGCGAGTACCGGTATTGGAGGCGCCTGCGCCTCCACTGGCTCGGGAGGTTCAGTAGCTGGCGTGCACCCTGCAGTGGCGATAACGAGCGCTACAACGAGGGGTAGTTGTTTCCTAGGTGGTCGCATCGAAGCAGTGTAGGAAAGCGCGTCTGACCCGCGCGGAATTTCTCCACAGCAACTGGCTACGGCCGTGGGGAGATATCAAAACGGCGCGCCCTGCTCACGGGGTTGATCTCCCGCACCGTAGCGACAACGGCCGTGTCCAGATGGGCGTGGAGAACACCAGCGTCTGAGCCCAATTCACCCAGAACCACACCCCATGGGTCGATCACCGTGCTGTGCCCAACACCGTGTGGAGCAGGCTGCCCAGCAGCCACCACGTAACTCTGGGACTCAATCGCTCGAGCCTTGAGCAACGCCTGCCAGTGGTCAACCTTGTGCTCGCCTGGAACCCACTGCGCGGGAACGACGAGGGTGGTGGCCCCTGCGTCAAGAAGCCTTCTGGTAACTTCCGGAAACCTCAGGTCGTAGCAGGCCAAGAACCCAAGCCGGTGCCCCTCGATATCCAGCAGGTTCACCTCCGCAATGCTACCCGGTGCGACAAAGGAGGATTCGCTGGCCCCAAAAGCGTCATAGAGGTGGATCTTCTCTGCGCTGGCAAGAACGCCCCGTGGCCCCACGGCCACGATGGTGTTGGTAGGCAGAGAGTTGTCCCTGCGCTGCAACATGCCAGCCACGATGATCACGCCGGCGTGGTCAGCCGAAATCTGAGAAAGGCCTTCCACAAACTCGCCATCGAGGGCCTCGGCGAGCTCAGTCCAGGCATCGTAGTTACCAGGGAGAAAAGCGTGGGAGTACTCAGGGGCGACGACGATCTGCGCGCCCTTAGTCGCGGCACCAGCCACAATCTCAGACAGGGCAGCCAGATTCGCAGCACTGGAGGCAAAGGGCGCATACTGCGCCAGTGCAACGTGCAGGGGGCCCTCAGTCATGCCCTAAGCCTAGGGCGATGGGACAGGGCAGCGGAGAAACACAGAACCCCTCGCCGAAGCGAGGGGTTCTGATTATGGTTGCGGGGGCAGGATTTGAACCTACGACCTCTGGGTTATGAGCCCAGCGAGCTACCGAACTGCTCCACCCCGCGGCGAAGACCTAAGCCTAACACGCCGCGGGGTGGCAGTTTCTACTGGTTGCTGAGAACGAGCGCCCGGTTGAGAGCGTCCGTCAGGCGACGATCAGCTTCAGCCGCCGCAACGAGGTCATTAGCCCGGTAGGCGGCTTCACGCTCGAGCAGGGCTGCTCTGGCATCAGCCAGGGCCAACTGCAGCTCGGTCGAGATCACAACGCCAGTGTCGCCCTCTCCCTCCTCAGGAGCAGGGGTCGGAGCAACCGCTCCGGACTCGTCCGTTGCGCCGCCATCGGGGGCTTCGCCCTCTGGCACAGCCGTGCCATCGGAGTCGCCGGCTTCTGCGCCAGAGTCACCGCCGAAGAGGGCATCAAGCGCCTCATCAAGGGTGTCTTCGAAGGCAATCTTTTCGCCGAAGGAGACCAGTATCTTCCGCAGCAGCGGATAGGAGGTGTCACCCGTCGAGCGAACATAGACGGGCTGGACATAGAGCAGGCCTCCACCAACCGGCAGGGTCAA
>CAZQIH010000051.1:0-7467 GCA_964593715.1 uncultured Microbacteriaceae bacterium | reverse complement strand
AGTGGCTGGAGGGCTTCCATGCCCTCCACCGGAATACCTTGTGCCAGTTTCTCCAGCATCGTTTCAAGGCCCGGATACTCTCCCTGAAGCTGGGCCGCACGCTGGCGCACATCAGCACTTAACAACATCTCTCGCACGGGCGGCACCGCGATGCTCTCGAGGTCGCCGGGCAACGAGCGCTGATCGGCAACAGCAAAGTAGTGGAGCGTTTCTAGTTCAGATCCGAAGAAGTCCATCCGGATCGGATGTTCTGCGAGCGGGGGGAAGATATCCAAGATTCCACCGCGCACTGCGTACTCACCGCGCCTGGTCACCAAATCCACCCGCGCATACGCGGCGTCCGTGACATAGCTAACCCAGTCCTCAAGCGAGAAATCCTTGGCACCCTGTGTTGCAACTCTGCTGGACACATCAAGAATGTGGGGATTCACCGGTTGGACCAGCGCTCGCACCGATGCCACAACCACCAGCGGGGCGACTCTCTCACCTTTCGCTGCTTCGGCCAGTGCGCCGAGCGCACTGCGCCGTCTGGCAACAGTTTCAGCGTGCGGGCTCAGGCGCTCATGGGGCAGGGTTTCCCAGGCCGGAAAATCGAGCACCGTCGCGCTGGGGGGAACTAATCCGCGGAGTTCATCACGGACCTGGTCGGATTCTCGCCCCGTTGCACAGACCACAACGACAACGCCGGTGGGGCCGGCGTTATTGAGCACAGCGGCAACAACGGGCGACCATGCGCCAGCCGGGAGTGTGAGTGAACCCCCGGAGGACAACTCGGCAAGTGCCCGCGAGACAGCCTGATCCTGGGCTAACCAGCGGGAAATAGGGGCAGGACTCACTCGCCTCAGTCTAGGTGCCTCGAGAGCACGCTAGGAGAGCGGATGAATGCGCTGCTGAGCTGCCAGAAGGCCTTCGACGGCTATCGCTTCAGCCCCCTGACAGGCCAACTCCAGAATCGCTGGCAGAGCCTCTTCCTCACTGGCGCTAAAGCGCCCCAACACATAATCCGCCGGTGGTATGCGGCCTTCAGGCCGGCCGATGCCCACCCGCACGCGACCAAAGTCTGTGGTGCCGAGCATGCGCGCGATGTCGCGAAGACCGTTGTGGCCAGCGTGCCCGCCGCCAAACTTCAGTCGGACAACGCCTGGCTCTAAATCAAGCTCATCGTGGATGACAATGATGCGCTCAGGCGGAATCTTGTGAAACGACGCCATCGCAGCAACCGGGGTGCCCGAGCGATTCATGAAGCTTGAGGGGGCGGCCAACCGCAATGTCACACCGCTTGGATGCTTAATCGCCGCGGTAACGCCGTGACTCTTGAACTTCTGAAACGAGACCGATGCGCTCTCGGCACACGCTGCGACAACGCGGAATCCCACGTTGTGACGCGTGCGCTCATACTCAGTACCTGGATTACCAAGCCCCACAATCAGCCACTCGGTGGCGCCTGTGGTTTTAGCTAAGCCGAAACGTCCAAACAGGACTATTCGCCACCTGCGTCGCCGTCACCAGAACCTGAGTCACCCGAATCCGAGTCACCAGAAGCCTCTGCTGCCGGGGCGGTGCCACCGGAGGCAGCTGCACCCGCGCCTTCGGCGACGGGCTCGTCGTCGGCGGCCTTGGAAGGCTCGTGGATGGCAAGAATCAGCATCTCTGGCGCGCCGACGAGGCTTGTGCCCTCGGGCAGGCTGATGTCACCAGCGTGAATCTGGGCGCCAGCAGTGAGACCCTCAACAGAAACACTCACGAATTCAGGAATGTGGGTCGCCTCAGCCTCAACACTGATCGTGTTGTGCTCAAGCTGGACCATCATGCCGGGGTAAGGCTCGCCATCGACGTGGACACCAATGTCCACGGTGACCTTCTCGCCCTTGCGGACAATAACCAGGTCCAAGTGCTCGATGATCTGGCGTACTGGGTCGCGCTGGATGTCTTTGATCAGCACCAAGTGCTGGTCGCTGGGAAGCTTCAAATCAATCAGTGCGTTTGCGCGACGGGCAATCAGCGTCGTCTCGTGCGCGGGAACCGCGACGTGCAGAGGCTCTGAGCCGTGGCCATAGACCACTGCGGGGATTTTTCCGGCAGCGCGCAGCTTGCGTGCAGCGCCCTTGCCAAAGGAAGTGCGGACGTCGCCATCCACAGCGTGGTTATCAGCCATTTTCTTGCTCCTAGGTCAGTGTGTTCTCGAACTCGAACGTCCTAGCGTGAGGAGAGACCATAGGAGCCTTCTCCACCGCGTCGATTACGAAGTGTCATCGGACACTTCCTCGCCGAAGTACTCCGTCATGCTAGCCCAGGGTGTGCCTGCAGGTCTAACCGAGTTTTTGGCCCCGTCTCGCCCGAAGGCCCCAGAGAGCAAGAACACCAGCAATCGCCACTGCCGTGGCGGCCACCGATTGCCACGGCAGAGTGACCACCAGCACCGCGCACCCCACCAGTCCAACCCACGGCAACCACGAGGGAAGAAGCCGCTCTGCTGCTGGCTGCCGTGTGGCACTCCAGTGCGCAATGGCGTAATAACTCAGCACTGCGCCGGAGGATGCGCCAACCAACCACAACGGATCAAAGAAAAGAACGGCAACGATGGCGGCCATTCCCATCACTAGCTCCGCCACCACCGGTGAGGACGTCCTCGACCACACAAACCCCAACCGCGATGGCAGATCCCCTGCTTGGGCCATCGCCATGGAGGTGCGACTCAAGCCGGCCAAAATCGCAGCGAGGGAACCAAGGCTCGCAAGCGCTGCCGCTGCAATCACAACGGGGGCGAGTGCTGAGGGGGCAAGCTCGGCAAGCGGCGCCGTGCTGGAGGCCAAGGCTGACACACCGAGCGTGGCACTCAAAACCCATCCGATGAGGCCATAGAGCACCAGCACTGCCAGAAGTGTGCCGATGATGACCGCAGGCAGCACTCGTCTCGGATTCTTCACTTCGTCACCGAGTGTCGCCATTCGCGCATAGCCAGCAAAAGCAAAGAACATGAGGCCCGCCGCCTGAAGCACGCCAAACCCGCTGGCTTCCACCCACTCGAATTCCCCAGTCGCGACCGGCCAAGAAACCCCGAGGGTGGTAACCACAACGCCGAGGACAACAACCACAACCACCATGCTCACCCCGGCGGTGGTTCGAATGCCGGTGATGTTGAGCGCTGCAAACAGCGCCACGAGACCAGCAGCAACGACCGGGGCGTTATCAGGTGCTAGGTACCGGGCGGCAACCAGGGCGATAGCCCCTGCTGAGGATGTCTTGCCCATAAGAAACAACGAACCGGCGAGAAACCCGACGCGGGGCGAGACATACTTCTGCCCAAATCGATATGCGCCACCAGAAACAGGGTTCTCAAGAGATAACTGCGCCATGACGAGCGCATTGAGCAGCGCAATGCTGCCGGCGATGACCAGGGCGAGGAGGAGCCACGACCCCGCACGCTCGGCTGCTGGAGCCCAGACATAGAAGACGCCAGCGCCGATCATGGAAGACAAGCCAATGGCGCTTGCCCCCAGGGGCCCCAGGCGTCGCACTAAGCCGCTCACGCGCACAGCATAGCCAGCGTGAAAGACTAGGAGGTGACCATGAGCGTGAATTTTCCTGAGGATGACGAGCCGCCATTTCGTCCTGTGCGCAGACGCATCATGCAGTTCGTGGTTAGCCTGGCAATCGCCGCTCTGGTTCTGCCCGGTTTCATCGTGACCTGGTCAACACAGGTGAGAACAGCGAACTATGCCTGTGAGATTGCCGTTGACTACTACGCCCCAGGTGCGAGTGCCGCTAAGGCCGGCTTTAGCCTTCTCAATCTCTCCATCCCTGGATGGAATTGCTACGCCGTCATGTTTGATGGCAGTGAAGCCTTCGTTGCCCACTTGGGAGTTATTCCGGGCGCTCCGCGCCTCGTGCCACAAAGTGGAAGCTAAGCGGCACCATCAAACATTGAGGTAACCGAACCGTCTTCGAAGACCTCACGAATTGCTCTGGCCAGTAGCGGAGCAATCGGCAAAATCGTCAAGCGATCCCAGTGCTTCTCAGCGGGAATCGGCAGGGTGTCGGTGACAACCACCTGGTCAATGAAATCCGACTGCAGAACCTCAGTCGCGGGGTCTGAGAACACCGCGTGAGTAGCTGCAACAACAACACCCTTGGCCCCAGCGTTCTTGAGAGCCTCGGCAGCCTTCGCGATCGTGCGACCGGTGTCGATCATGTCGTCAACGAGCAAACAGACGCGGCCTTCGACCTCACCAACAATCTCGTGCACCGAGACCTGATTGGGAACTCTGGGGTCACGACGCTTGTGGATGATGGCTAGCGGCGCACCCAATTTGTCACTCCATACATCGGCGACGCGGACACGGCCCATGTCCGGGCTCACCACAGTCAAGCTCTTAGCCTCGAGGGTCTTCTGAATGTGCTCAAGCAGAACCGGCATGGCGAACAGGTGATCGACTGGGCCATCGAAGAAGCCTTGAATCTGTGGAGCGTGGAGGTCAACACTCATGATGCGGTTTGCCCCGGCCGCTTTGAAAAGATCAGCGATTAGTCGTGCTGAAATCGGTTCGCGACCGCGGCCCTTCTTGTCTTGGCGGGCGTAGGGATAGAAAGGTGCAACGACGGTGATGCGCTTGGCGCTCGCCCGCTTGAGGGCGTCCACCATAATCAACTGCTCCATCAACCACTCATTGATGGGAAAAGGGTGCGCTTGAATGACGAACACGTCGGACCCTCGAACGCTGTCGCCATAACGGGCGTAAATCTCGCCATTGGCAAAGGTGCGCGCTTCTGTGGGAACTAGCTCAGTGCCAATTTCCTTGGCCACTTCTTCGGCGAGTGAGGGGTGTGCCCTACCGCTCACCAACACGAGATTCTTCTGAGTGGTGGCGGTGATATTGGTCACAGTCGTTTCGCCTTCTTTTCCGGGGCGTCTTAGCCCCTTTGATTATCCCTTAGTGGCTTTTTTACCGCCAGCAGCCTTCTTGGCAGCGGTGGCGGCCGGCGTGCCGTCTCGGTTGGCTTCAACCCAACCTTCTAGGTTGCGCTGTGCGGCAACGCTAATGGCCAGAGACCCCGCTGGGACATCCCGTCTCACTACTGCTCCCGCGGCGGTGTAGGAGCCATCACCGAGAGTGACGGGTGCGACGAAGACCGTGTGGGATCCGGTGCGCGAATGTGCGCCGACAACTGTCCGGTGTTTATTCACACCGTCATAGTTGGCAGTAATCGCGCCGGCACCAATATTGGTGCCCTCTCCGATGTCCGCATCGCCGATGTAGGACAGGTGGGGAACCTTGGCGCCGCGCGCCAAGGTCGAGTTCTTGATTTCGACGAATGCGCCGACCTTGCCCTCTTCCCCAACATCAGCACCAGGGCGCAGATACGAGAAGGGGCCAACGCTGGCACCACCACGAATGTGGGCGCCCTCGGCGTGGGTCCGAACGACCGTGGCGCCCTCGCCGACGGTCGTGTCGGTGAGGGTCGTGTCTGGTCCAATAATCGCGCCGGAGCCGATACTGGTTTCCCCGCGGAGTTGGACGCCCGGAAGAATCTCGACATCACTGGCGAGCTCAACACCCAAATCGATGAAGCAGCTAGCGGGGTCATGAACCGTGACGCCCGCGAGCTGATGGCCGCGGACAATCATCTGGTTCAAGAGCGCCTGAACTTCGCCAAGCTGGACACGATCATTGATGCCCTGGAGCAACCATGAATCCTCAACACGGACAGCGCTAACTTCGTGGTCTTTAGCCAGAGCCTCCACGACGTCAGTCAGGTATTTCTCGCCCTGCGCGTTGTGGGTTCCAATCGAGCTCAACGCGTCTGCGACAGCGCTGCGACTAAACACATAGCTGCCGGCGTTCACTTCGAGGAGTGCTTGTTCTACTGGGGTGGCGTCTGCCTCTTCGACGACGCGGAGGACCCGGCCATCACTGCCCCGCAACACCCGGCCATAGCCGCTGGGGTCATCGAGCATAGTCGTGATGATGGTGGCGGGGACCTTTTGGTCGCGGTGATGCCCAAGAACAACGCGCAATGTGTCGGAATCAAGTAGTGGCACGTCACCGCTAACGACCACGACATCACCATCAAAAGACTCCGGAAGGGCAGCAAGTGCCACTTCAAGGGCGCGCCCCGTTCCAGGAATCTCATCCTGGACAACACACAGCGCCTCTGGGGCCCAGTCGCTGACTACTGCTTCAACCTGCTCACGCTCGTGACGAACCACGACAACGAGGTGCTCAGGCTCTAGAGCCTGAGCAGTGGAGAGAACGTGGCCGATCATCGGCACACCCGAGAGGGTGTGCAGGACTTTTGCGGTTGCCGATTTCATTCGGGTCCCCTGGCCGGCAGCCAGGATGACGACGGCAAGCGCGCTGTGCGACATACCCATCATTTAAGCCTATGGAGGGCGCTGTCATGGCCAACCTCGAGATGCTGTGTTGGCTCCGCCCCCAGGATTCGAACCTAGACCTAACAGCTCCAAAGGCTGTCGTGCTGCCGTTACACCAAGGCGGAGAGTGTCATTCGACCCCCCTAGTCTGCCAGAGGTCGATAATGGTGTGATGCCACCCGCCGAAGATGATGTCGACCGCATTGTCCAGGCGTGGTTTCGGGAGCGGCCGGACTTGGATGTCACCCCGCTGTCTGTCTTGTCCCGGGTGACGCGCATCGCCAAACACTTGGAGAGGGTGCGAAAAGCGACATTTGACTCTCATGGTCTCGAGGTGTGGGAATTTGATGTGCTGGCCGCGCTTCGGCGCTCCGGACCCCCCTATGCCCTCAGCCCGACGACACTCATGGCCGACACCATGGTGACAAGCGGGGCCATGACCAACAGGATCAACCGGCTTCACAGCAGGGGACTCGTGAAACGACAATCGGACCCGCTTGACGGGAGACGAGTCGTGGTCGCCCTCACACCGGCCGGAAAAAGACAGGTCGACGAGACACTCTCGGATTTTGTCGCGCGGGAAGCGCATACCTGCGATTTCAGCTCATTGAGCTCTTTGCGGAGCTTTTCGGCGCCGGCTTTTGTCATTGGTACTTTTGGCATAATTCTCCCGAATCAGCTCATGTCGCCACGGGGGCGCCAGCCTTACCATCTTTTTCTGAATTTTGGACCGTTTGACACAGGTTACTGCGGGGGAAACGCCACTGTCCCCAGCGCCTGTGGGTCAACCCCGATCAGGGGCCACTGAGTGTGGGCAGGAGGGTAGTTACTGCTACTGCCGCGGCCTTGAGGCCCAAGCATAGCAGCACTTGCCCTGTTAGCAAACACTCTCCGCCCTGCCACCGATGGGCTTCGCTGGCGCCGGGCAAGCGAGGCCACATCGGCTTATTTCCCATCCCTCAGCCCGCTGCGAGGCTGCTGTGCAGATCCTGCAGCTTGTGGACCGACATCTCGTCACCGAATTCCAGTGCCTCGCAGACAGCCAGGCCGGCGTCGAGGGTGGTCGTGCAGAACACGTCGTGACGCAAAGCGCT
>CAZQIH010000050.1:0-7616 GCA_964593715.1 uncultured Microbacteriaceae bacterium | reverse complement strand
AAGACGCCGAAATCCCTGCCTCTCGTGTGCGCCTCATTACCGAGAAAGCACTCGATGTGTTGCCCAAGATGAATGAGGCCAGCTATGACCTCATCGTCATCGATGCTGACTTCCAGAACGTGCAGGCGTACGTCGACCAGGCCATCATCCTGGTTCGCCCCCGCGGCAGCGTCATCGTCGCGGGTGTGCTGGGTGATGACCTGGTGGCAGACCCGGCACAACGCGATGACAAGACATCGGCATACCGATGGCTACTCAAGGCTCTAGAAGACCGTGATGACGTTGTTCACACGGTGAACTTGATTGGCGATGGGCTCGTCCACATCGTCAAACGGCCGGCGTAAGGCCTGGCGAACTACTTTCCGCCGAGTGCTCCAGCGAGCTGGTCGTGCAACTCGCGTGCTTCCTCATCGTTGACGGAGACAACCAAGCGTCCGCCACCCTCGAGAGGGACTTTGACGATAATGAGTCGGCCTTCTTTGACAGCCTCCATGGGTCCATCGCCGGTTCTGGGCTTCATTGCGGCCATAACAGGACTCTCCTCAAGGATTTGCTCTAAAACACCATTATCCCCCAGATTGAGGGCTTAAGAAAATCGGCTGTGGGCTACTTTCCACCAAGCCACGACGATAACGAGGCAAAAACCTGGCCAACCTGGGCCAATTCAACCCTTTCGTCATCGGCGTGGGCCAGTGATGGATCACCAGGCCCGTAGTTCACAGCAGGGATCCCCCACTCACTGAAACGCGCCACGTCGGTCCAGCCATACTTGGGCCCAACGGCAATGCCGAGCGCGCTAACAAACTCCTGAGAGAGTGGTTGCGACAGGCCCGGCCTCGCAGCCGCCGCCTGGTCCACCACAGCAACGCTGAACCCCTCAAAGACCCCAGTGACGTGATCGATCGCCTCGGCGATCGATTTGTCAGGGGCAAATCGATAATTGACAGTCACGCTGCAGAGATCTGGAATCACATTGCCAGCCACCCCGCCACTGATTCCGACGGCGTTCAGCCCCTCCCGATACACAAGCCCGTCAACATCAACCTCCGCTGGGGAATACGACTCCAGGCGAGCAAGGACGGCAGACGCCTCGTGAATAGCGTTCCTACCCATCCACGAGCGTGCTGAGTGTGCCCGGATACCGGTCGTGCTGACCTCCACACGCAAGGTTCCATTACACCCCGCCTCGATTGCCCCGTTTGTAGGCTCCCCCACAATGGCCAGGTCGCCGCGAACCCACCCGGGGTGAGCCAAACCAAAAAGGCCAAGCCCGTTCTTGCTGGCTTCAACCTCTTCGTTGTCATAGAAGATCCAGGTCACATCGTGAAGGGGTTCTGCAAGCTCGAGGGCCAGCCTGAGACCAACGGCGACACCGGCCTTCATGTCAACGCTTCCACGCCCCCACAACCAGCCTTCCTTCTCCTTGGAGGGCAAATTGTTGTGAGCTGGGACAGTGTCGATGTGGCCAGCCCAGATCACGCGCCGTGCGCGACCGAAGTTCGTTCTCGCTGCGACGGTGTTGCGAAAGCGCAGAACCTCAAGATGAGCCGCGCTGGACAGAGCAGCCTCAATGGCATCCGCCAACGAGGCCTCAGCCCCGGAGGGGCTCTCGCTGTCCACCAGAGCCTTTAGTAGCTCGCGAAGCGGGGCGCCCACGGGCAACGCAACGCTGGAAGCCGACATGGCCTCAAGTGTAACGGGGGTGGCACTGCCTATACCCTGGTCTCATGAGTGAAAACGCCACCACCGCGTGGGGTTATGGCATCGCCACCATTGACACCGCGACCAATACGGTGCTGGACACGTGGTTCCCAGACCCTCACCTTGGCGCGCCACCAGCAAATTTTGATCCCCACCTCATCCCGAGCTCACTTGGCCACCTAGAAGGCGACGACGCCACTCGCGGTGTTCACCTGATGGGCGTCACGACTCTCAGTGATCTCACCCAGCCACCAACCTCCACCTCGGACGCTTATTTGCGCTTGCACCTGTTGAGCCGCTGCCTGGTCCCACCAAACTCGATAAATCTTGAGGGCATTTTTGGAATTCTTCCCCTTGTTGCCTTCACTAACCGGGGACCCGTATCGCCAGATTTCTATGACGAACACCGGATGGCGATGCAGCGGGAGGGAATCGTCATCCAGAGCCTGGATCGATTCCCACCGCTTCTGGGCTACGTCACCCCGCCCAGGGTTCGCATTGCGGATGCAGCGCGGGTTCGCCTGGGCGCTCACCTCTCGCCTGGCACCACCGTTATGCACGAAGGCTTTGTGAACTTTAACGCAGGGACCCTTGGCGCCTCGATGGTGGAGGGTCGCATTTCCCAGGGCGTTGTTGTCGGCGATGGCACCGACATTGGTGGCGGTGCGTCCATCATGGGAACACTCTCCGGTGGAGGGCAAGAAGTCATTTCTCTCGGCAAACGGTGCCTGCTTGGTGCGAACGCGGGCATTGGCATCTCTCTAGGAGATGACTGTGTCGTTGAAGCAGGCCTCTATGTGACCGCCGGGACCAAACTGACCGTTATTGCCGAGGGGAAGACCACTCAGACCAAGGCCTCAGCACTGAGTGGCCAACCAGGCCTTCTTTATCGTCGAAACTCGATAACCGGAGCGGTTGAAGTTCTTCCCCGCGATGGTCATGGCGTGAGCCTCAACGAGGCTCTGCACTCCTAGCGACTGGAGAGTGACTAGTCGAACCGGACGGCCCGTGCTGGCGAATGGTCACGAACCTCATCGAAAATCTCAATGTCCTCAGCTGTGAGGCCTACTTCGCGCCCAATTTTCTGCAGAGTCGCCGCTAAGCCGAAAACCGGTTCGGCATTAGCCTCAGGTTGCCTACCATCTTCGCTAATCAGCGCTTCGGCCAATCTCTAGCTGCCGGGCCAACATAGAGCTGCTGAGGACGGCCAATCTTGGTGCCATCGTCCTCGTTCATTTCCCGCCAGTGTGCAATCCAGCCCGGCAGACGTCCAATAGCGAAGAGCACAGTGAACATGCGGGTGGGGAAGCCCATGGCCTTGTAAATCACGCCGGTATAGAAATCGACGTTGGGATAGAGCTTCCGCTCAATGAAGTAGTCATCAGCCAAGGCGATCTCTTCGAGCTCCTTGGCAATACCAAGGAGCTCGTCCTTGATTCCTAATTGCCCAAGGACAGCGTCGGCGCTTTCCTTGACCAGGCGGGCCCTGGGGTCATAGTTCTTATAAATCCGGTGGCCAAAGCCCATGAGGCGAATGCCATCCTCTTTCGCCTTCACTCGCTCAACAAAGCGCTTGACGCCCTGTCCGGAGTCACGAATCTCGGCCAACATCGTCAACACGGCTTCGTTAGCGCCACCGTGAAGGGGGCCAGACAGCGCATTGATGCCAGCCGAGACTGAGGCAAACAGGTTTGCCTCAGTGGAGCCCACCATGCGAACAGTTGACGTTGACGCATTCTGCTCGTGGTCTTCGTGGAGAATCAGGAGGCGATCAAGCGCCTTCACCAATACCGGGTTCGAGGCATAAGGTTCAGCCATCAAACCAAAGTTCAACCACAAGAAGTTCTCGACAAAGCCCTTGGAGTTGTCGGGATAAAGGAAAGCTTGGCCCACACTCTTCTTGTGAGCGTAAGCCGCAATGACGGGCAGCTTCGCCAGCAAGCGGATGGTCGACATCTCAATTTGCTCAGGGTCGTGAACACTCAGGGAGTCGCCGTAATACGTCGACATCGCACTCACGGCAGCAGAGAGAACCGACATGGGGTGCGCGTTGTGGGGAAGCGCATCGAAGAGGCGCTTCAAATCTTCGTGCAGAAGGGTGTGGTGACGAATTCGGTCGTCGAACTCGGCCAGTTCAGAAGCGCTTGGCAAGTTGCCATAGATCAGCAGCCAGGCGACCTCGAGGAACGTGGAGTTGGCAGCGATGTCATCAATGGAATAGCCGCGGTAGCGAAGAACGCCGTTCTCGCCATCAATAAAGGTGATCTTGCTCTTTGTTGACGCGGTGTTCACGAAGCCGGGGTCGAGAGCGGTGTACCCGGTCTGCTTGGTCAGAGTGGAAAAATCAATACTGGAGGCACCCTCAACGGAGGGAACCACGGGAAACGACGCCGTTCCACCGGGATACTGCAGTGACACGGACTCTGGTGAATCAGTCACAGTAGCCTCCTCGCATCCGACCAACCCTTACAGCCTAGAGGACTCTCCAGGCACTGGCTAAGTCGTCTACGGTTTCCAGAAACCGTTGTCGGCCACCAACAACCCTCACGCCGATAGGCGCTTGGCTGCCTCCGCAATCTGGTCATCGGTGGCAGTGAGAGCAATGCGAACGTGCTTACCGCCGGCCTCCCCATAGAAATCTCCTGGTGTGACAAGAATCCCTCGGGTCGCACACCACTCCACGGTCTCGAGAGCTGATTCGCCCCGTGTTGCCCAGAGATAGAGCCCAGCTTCGCTGTGTTCGACCCTGAACCCAGCCGCAAGCACGGCTGGCAACAACACATCGCGACGGGCGCGATAACGCTCTTTCTGCAGCGCGACGTGGTCGTCATCATCGAGCACAGCCGTCAACGCCGCCTGGATTGGCGCTGGCGGGATCAAACCCAGGTGCTTGCGCACCTGCAAGATTCGATCGATCAACGAGGCATCACCCGCCATGATTGCTGCGCGATAACCAGCGAGGTTTGATTGCTTGCTCGTCGAATAAAGAGCAAGAAGTCCCGTGAGGTCACTTCCGGTGACCTCTAGATCAAGCAGTGAGGGAACAGAGTCGAGTGCCCACGGCAGTTCCGCGTAACACTCGTCGCTAGCAAGAACGGCGCCTAATTCCCGAGCGCGGGCAACAGCCACGCGGAGCGTGGCGGTGTTGGTCACAGACCCTGTCGGGTTACTGGGTGAGTTCACCCAAATCAAGGCTGTGTTCGCCGGCCAATCAGCCGGGTTATCTGATGCCACAACGGTCGCACCAATCAGGTGTGCGCCGATGGCATAGGTCGGATACGCAATTTCCGGAATGACCACGACGTCGCCTGCTCGAAGCCCCAAGATTGTCGGCAGCAAGCCGACCATTTCTTTGGAACCAATTGTCGGGATGACCTGTGTCGATTCAAGAGGCCCAGTGTTTCGGCGGCGCTCCCACCAACTAGCAATTGCAGCGCGCAGTTCGGGGGTGCCCGCCGTCAGCGGGTACGAGGGGGCGTTACCCGCTAGAGAGAGAGCGTTCTGGGCGATGACTGGAGTGTCGTCAACGGGCGAGCCCACCGAGAGATCAATCAGGCCATCAGGGTGGCCTGCTGCCTGCTTCTTGAAAGGCTCAAGTGAATCCCAAGGGAAATCAGGCAGAGAGAAAGCCATGAACGCTAGTTCTGTGGCGGTAGAGCGGCCACAATGGCGTGATCGCTGTGGATTACGCCAACCTTGGCAGCGCCACCAGGGGATCCGACCTCGTTGAAGAACTCAACGTTTGCCGTGTAGTACTCGGCCCACTGGGCAGGAACATCATCTTCGTAGTAGATGGCCTCAACCGGGCACACCGGCTCACAGGCACCGCAGTCAACGCACTCGTCCGGGTGGATGTAGAGCATCCGGTCACCCTCATAGATGCAATCCCCCGGACATTCATCGATGCATGCCCGGTCTTTCACATCAACACAGGGCAAAGCGATTACATACGTCACTGTGGAAGCGTCCTTTCAGGAATGCCAGCGTCTCTATCGTAACTTGTGGGCCTGGCAGAAAACTTCGGCCACGCGAGTGCCACCGCCACGACAAACGTGACGGCAATAACAAAGGACAAACCGGCCGCATCGGCCATGATGAGGACCGAACCTCCGGCGTCGGCCCCCGAGGCATAGACCACAACACCAACAATGCCGATGGTCCCAGCCAGGGCAAGGAGCCTTGTTCTCCAGAGCGCTCGCAGCCCTGCGAGAAATGTGGCCACAAGAACGATTGACAGTGAGAGGCCCAGCGGAAACACGGCGCTGTGATAGACGGTGCCAACTAGCCCAACGGCAGCGCCCAACAGAAGACTTCCCCCGACAAGGCTTAGAAACCGCGCAGAGCGCCGGCTGAAACTCACGCGTCGAGGCGGAACATCCAGCCGTGGTCGTCTGGGCGACGGCCATACTGAATGTCAATGAGCTCGTCGCGCAGCGACATCGTGACCTCACCAGCTGGCGCGTCAGCCGAACCGATCGTGAAATCTGGCGCCTTCAGTTGCCCAATGGGCACAACGGTGGCTGCAGTTCCACACGCAAAGGCCTCAACGATGTCGCCAGACTCATAGCCCTTGCGCCATTCTTCGATGCTCACCTGTCGACGCTCGACCTTGTGACCACGGGCTTCAGCTAAAGCCAAGACGGAGTCTCTCGTGATGCCAGAAAGGATGGTGTCACTCGCAGGCGTCACCAAAGTGCCGTCTTTATAGACGAGGACCACGTTCATGCCGCCGAGCTCTTCTAAGTACTTACCCTCAACGGAATCCAAGAAAAGCACCTGCTGACAGCCCTGCTCGGCTGCTTCGCTTTGAGCGAGAAGTGAGGCGGCATAGTTGCCGCCGGCCTTTGCTGCACCCGTGCCGCCACGACCAGCGCGGGTGTAGTTGGTGGAGAGCCAAATCGACACCGGCTTCGCACTGCCACCGAAGTACGGCCCAACGGGGCTTGCAATGACATAGAAGGCAACCTTCTTCGCGGGGCGAACACCCAAGAAGGCCTCTTTGGCAAACATAAATGGGCGGATATAGAGAGAGGTCTCGGGGGCGCTGGGAACCCAGTCCCCATCAACAGCAATCAACTCCTGAAGTGACCGGATGAAGTAGTCAACGGGCAACTCCGGCATCGCCATGCGCGCAGCGGAGCGCTGCATGCGCTGTGCATTAGCTTCTGGACGGAACGTCCAGATCGATCCGTCGCTGTGACGGTAGGCCTTCATGCCCTCAAAGATTTCCTGGCCGTAGTGCAACACCGCTGCTGCAGGGTCCAGTGGAATGGGGCCGTAGGGCTGAACTCGGGGGCGGTGCCAACCGCCGGTTTCTGACCAGCAGATGTCGACCATGTGGTCGGTGAATACCGTGCCAAAAACTGGCTTGTCCAACACTTCTTGCCGCTTGTCAACGGGCATGGGAGAGGGGTTGGGGGTGACCTGGAAAACCAAGTCTTTATTGGCCATCTGGAGAGGAATTGTCATGACGAGGAAGCCCCTTTAGCGCGGTTCACGAAGTAGCCACAGCCTACCGCGTGGCCAGGACACTCACTAGGCCTGGTCAGAGCAGGGCTCGGATGGCTGCGCCGATGTCCGCGGTCGAGCGTGCTGAGCTACCACCAGCCCTGGACGACACATCCGTGACGATTGCGGCCTGAAGTTTGGCTGCCTCACCTGCGCGGCCGTGGTGCTCCAGCAGAAGCACCATCGACATAATCGCCGCGGTTGGGTCCGCAACACCCTTGCCGGCGATGTCGGGCGCTGAGCCGTGAACAGGCTCAAACATGCTGGGGAAGGTGCCGGCCGTATTCAAATTAGCTGAGGCTGCTGTTCCAATACCGCCACCAACGGCGCCGGCCAGATCGGTGATGATGTCGCCAAAGAGGTTGTCGGTCACGATCACATCAAAGCGGGCAGGGTCGCTCACCATG
>CAZQIH010000049.1:0-7620 GCA_964593715.1 uncultured Microbacteriaceae bacterium | reverse complement strand
ACGGCGAAGAAACCATCATTTTTGCGAGCAAACCGCTGGTGACCGAGTTGGTTACCTCTGAGGATTTTTCCGTGGACTGGCTAGTCACCAACTCAGAGCAAGCGCGGGAGCTACTCGCCGCCGGTGACGTCTATGCCATCGTCGAGATCCCCGAAGACTTCTCTCTTGCCGTGACGACACTGGATAGCGAGGACCCACAGCAAGCCACCTTCACGATCATCACGGACTCTTCCCAGAGCTATCTCGCGGGAGTGCTCTCCGACCAGGTTGGCGCAGCGCTCGCAGCCGGTATTAGTGACGAGTTCGGTTCAGGAATCATGGAGGGCCTGTTCACAGCCATTGTCGACATCTCCGATGGATTCCAGGAAACAGCCGATGCCGCAGAAACACTTGCTTCGGGAATCGAAGAGCTCTCTGACGGGGTGGGCGAGCTCGCCTCCGGATACGAAGAATTTGACGATGGGCTAGGTGAGTTCGCGGCCGGAACGCGCAGCCTCTCCGATGGACTCGATGCGCTCAGTGAGGGAACAGCACAGCTCGGCGAGCTCTCCACCGGCATCTCGTCCTACACGAGCGGAGTTTCAACGCTCTCTGGCGGGCTGTCCACCATTAAATCCAGCGGCGCACTAAGAGGGAACCCAGCAGAGGCAACCCTGAACACCCTCATCGACAGCCTTGCTGCGGCAGCAGCTGGAGGAACCACGCTCTCCTCGCAAGCATCAACCGCGCTCACCGGCGTTCGAGACGGGGTTGTAGCCCTCGACAAGGGCGCCGACGCCCTCGCCGATTCAAGCGTTGATGTGGAGGCTGGCTCTGGCGATATTCGCGACGGTCTTAGTGCCCTCGCCGAGGGAACAGTGGAACTCTCTGATGGTTCACGTCAGTTTGCTGACGGCCTTGCTGAGGGCGCCGCGGAGCTGAGTGAGAACACCTTCGCCACCGCTGACGATGAAACGGCAACAGTGCTGACAAGCCCCGTTGCCTTCACGAGCCAGGACCGCTCGGGTGATGTGTCCCTCCAGGAAACGTTCTCTAGTGTGTTGGCGCCGGTGGGAATGTGGTTGGTCGCACTTCTCTACTTCCTGGTGCTCCCCTCCTACTCGTCTCGTGTGCTCGGCAGTAGTGCCAAGACCTCGACCCTGCTCAACCGGGCCATTCGGCCGATTCTTGGGGTTGTCGTGGCATGGGCAGCAATTGTCACTCTGATGATTCATACTCTGGGCAGCGTCTCCTGGGCCAGCGTCGTGATCACGGCTCCTCTCGTGGCCCTCACAGCACTCGCTTTTGCCGCGGTGCACTTCGCCATCTGGGCGTGGAATCCACGGTGGTTAGCACCTCTGTCGCTTGGCGCGTTCGTTATCCAGATCGTCAGCCTGGGCAACCTCATTCCACTGGAGATCCTGCCAAGTTTCTATCAGGCAGTTTCGGGGCTGACGCCACTGGGCTGGTCGATCGAAGCCCTGATTGCTGGTTTCGCAAGCGCCGACGGCGCACGGTTGTGGGCTCCGATTGCCGCGCTAGCGGTTCTCACTGCCCTCTCCGTGGTTTTCTCTGCGCTGAGTCTCGACTCCAGGCGGAGTTCAGGGATTCGCAGCGAAGTGATGTTGCCGGCCAGCTACCCCACCCGGTGAAACCAAACCACGGGGGTCTGATCGCCGGCATGCCGGAAGGGCTCTAATTCCTCGTCCCACGCCCGGCCAAGCGCCAAGCGAAGTTCACGGTTGATTTCCTCGGGGTCGCCCGCTGCGACCTCGAGGGCATAGATGATGCGGTCCTCCGGCACAACCGTGTTGCCAAGGGCATCCATGCGGGAATAGAAGACACCCAGATCAGGTGTGTGCATGTAGCGGCCACCGTCCACGCCTGGCGATGCCTCTTCTGTGACCTCGAAGCGCAGATGCTCCCAGCCGCGCAGCGCACTCGCAAGAGCCGCTCCCGAACCCACTGGGCCCTCCCACTCGTATTCCGCGCGAAGGGTGCCCGGCAATACGGGTTGATCCACCCACGAGAAGTTGAGAGCATGACCCAACGCCTTACCCGCTGCCCACTCAAGATGAGGGCACAGCGCGCGAGGAGCAGAGTGCACAAAGAGCACCCCACGGGTCACGTGCATGGACATCGTCTTCTCCCATTCCGTTGGTTCGACTTCCCCATCGACCGCGGAATGCGTGAGTGACTATGACGTCATGGCTTTCGCCTACCCCCAGTATGACCAGAGTGTGGCTGAAAAAACAAATGGCGATGCGGCCCCGGCGCGCGCCTAGCCGTGAAGTAGCGAGCCGTCCTTGGCCATGACGTTCTTCTCGCCAGCCTCAATCGCGAAGGGGAAACGGTTCTGGGCCGGGGGAAGCGGGCAATTAAACGCATAACTGAAGGCGCAGGGAGGAAGGATGGCGTAGTTGAAATCAAGAGTGATTGTGCCATCGGGATTCGGGGCCAAGAACAGGAACCGGCCAACGCTGTAAGTCGAGTCCCCATTGGTGGCATCAGAAAAAACCAGTTGAAGTGCTCGGCCTGCTTTGAACGCGGCGATTGAGTACTCGGTGCCCTCGTGCGTGAAGCGTATCTCGCCCGGGACGACCTCGTCTCTGGCAACACCCTCGTCTTTGAGGTGCTCGAAGCCCACACTCTTTCCACCCGGAATTTCAGTCCACAAACCGGTGACGACCCATGCTTCGTTGTAATCAAAAGCGTCAATAGTTCCAAACTTCTGGATTCCCTCGGACTGTGTGTCCCAGACGCGCAGGGCATAGCCCCCCTCGCCAGCAATGACGTGGCCGCTCACGCTCTCGCTAAAGGCCACCGTGGAGGGCTCGTCGTCGTCTTTGCCGCGGACGATGACAGATCCTTCGACGAGCGCGCCATCGACATGAATCTGGTCCTCGGCTGTGGCGGTCACTACCAGGCCAGAACCGCCGTCGGTCCTTGGCGCCCAAGATCCGGGAACGCCCCAAATCGTCTGTTCGGTGTCAACCCATTGGGTGTTCGTAAGAGCTAACGGGCCTTGTGGTGCCACAGCCGCAAGGTTCCGTCGCTCATGGAAAACCGCAAGGGCCTCTGCCGCACTCGTCATTCTTAATTCTCCTCTGGGGTGAGCCCTACGGTACCCGCACCCCACCCGAATCCGGTGGCGGCGAGCCGGAAACAATCGACTTGCGCCTAGCGCTGCCCGTCTCGCCAGTTTTCGAGGACAAGTCCTTGAACCGACTCGAAGTGGGCAGTGTTGCCCGTGACCAACGTTGCCTGAAGATAACGAGCGTGCCCGGCAATCATCTGGTCCACAGCCCCGGAGGGGCGACCTTGCTCTTCGAGTTCGAACCGGACCTTTGCCGCCTCCCTCGCAGCACCGCGATCAAAGGGAACCAGAGGGGCAGCCTTCAAAAACTTGTCAAGCGCGGCGCGCGAGCGCGGCGTGAGCTTGCCCTTCTCCAGGCCGAACTGGAGCTCCGCGTAAACAAGGGAACTAATCGCCCAAACGTCGCGGTCAAGAGCGCCCAGTCGCTCAAGGATCCTCGGGTGACCCATAACGGCCTCGCTGCAGATATCGGTATCGAGCAGGAACACTAGAGCCCCTCATCGAACGATGATGTTCGCGGCGGGTCAGAACGGAGAGAAATCTCATCAAATCCAGCGTCTGGCCGGTATTCCTGGCCCTGCATAAAGTCAAAGAAGTCCTGGGTATCAAGAGGATCGCTCTGATTGAGATACACCCTGCCCGTGCGCTCGTCTCGAACGAGGGTCACCGGAGCCTCTGGGTCCAACCAACCCGCGGGGATGCGAAGGGCAACGCTTCCTCCTGTTCGAAACAGTCTGGTGGTGGTCATGTCCATCAGTGTCACCCCATTCAGTGTGTATATACAGAGTATATATGTGACGCATGTGAATAACCGATCTTTGAGGTCGTCCTGTGTTCAGGGAAAGGAAAGGTTGCGCTGTTACTCTCAAAATATCTAGGGGTCGATATTTGGTTCCTCATCGGCTGAGAAGTCAGTATCGAGCGAACGCAGGAACCATGTCGCAAGCAGTCCTTGACCACAGTCTCCCCCGGCCCCACGCCTACACGTCAGAGTTTGCGGAGCTTCTCGCGCAAATCAAAGAGCGTGGGCTTCTCTCCCGCTCAGTGGGCTACTACATCACCTTGATTGTGGTGCTTTCGGTGTCGCTTCTGTCCCTGTTGACAGCCATGTTCTTCATCGGTGATTCCTGGGCCCAACTAGCGCTAGCACCCGTGATGGCGATCATCATGACCCAGTTTTCTTTTGTCACCCACGAGGCCGCCCACCGCCAGGTGTTCGCCTCTGGAACCACGAACGACCGCACTGCTCGCATCTTGGCAAACGCCGTGGTGGGTATCAGCTACTCCTGGTGGATGGGTAAGCACACCAGACACCACGCAAACCCCAACACCGTGGGCAAAGACCCCGACATTGAATCCGACTTCATCATGTTCCAGGAAGAAGCAGCAGCAAAGACCACAGGCTTCACGAACGCGTTCGTGAAGCGTCAGGGTTGGTTGTTTTTCCCGATTTTGACCCTCGAGGGTCTAAACCTCCACGTTCAGGCTTTTAGGCGGGTGTTTTCCAGGGAGCCCCTCAACCACCGCGGCACCGAAATCACGCTGCTCTTGGCCCGCAATATCGGGTACCCCATCATTTTGGTCGCGCTGATGCCCTGGTATATCGCCGCTGTCTTCCTTGTCATCCACATGGCACTCTTTGGCGTCTATATGGGAGCATCATTCGCCCCGAACCACAAAGGCATGCCCCAAATTGCTGCTGGAGTAAAGGTTGACTTCCTTCGTCGCCAGGTGCTGACCAGTCGCAACATTCGTGGCGGCTTGTTCATGGACCACTTCATGGGCGGGCTCAACTACCAAATCGAACACCACCTCTTCCCCAGCATGGCTAGGCCCAAACTGGCCAGGGCGGCAAAGCTGGTGCGTGAGTTCTGTGCGGAAAAGAAGATTTCTTACACGGAAACCGGCCTGTTCCAGTCCTACGGAATCGTTATCGCCTACTTGAATCGCGTGGGTCTTGCCGCCAGGGATCCTTTTGACTGCCCCCCTGCTCAGGTTCTCGGTCGGGCTTAGATCTAAGACCTCCTCAGAGACCGCGACAGCGAGTATCGATGCAGCCCTGTGGCTGAAAGCCCTTAGACCAGATAGGACACCTGGTATCGAGGCTTGCCCAGAGATCGGTGTCGAGATTCACTCACGAACTGGCCAAGCCAGGCCGATCCCTGCCCCTGAGCTTTGAGGGGTCCTAGCCCCTTATCGCTGGAAATTCGAATCCCAAAGCGGTCGTTGTCGTAGGTCACCATCACATCCATAGCGGTTGCCCCGGCATGGACCGCGGCATTACTCGCCACTTCCTCGATGATGTGGACCACGGTTGCAACCCTTGAATCTGAGCGGTGCTGGCGCGCAGTACTCCACGTCAGTTCAATGTCTAGGATCCCTTCCCAGCCCTTGATTACCTGCGCCAGGTGATCAAGCGGAGCCCTCGAAAACGCTTCAAACTCTTCATCCAGCGACTTGCTCGCGATGATTCGCAGCCTCTCGAGAGAGGCTTTGCCGACTTCAATCCGCGACGGATCAGAGCTGGCGCTCTTCAGCGCGAGAACAATGCTTTGAATTTCCGATTGGAGGGAATTGTGGAGATAGGAAGCGAGATCGGCGGTGCTCCGTGTAGCTGGATCCCGGTCGGCTGCCGCGGCGGACTCGATCGACAACACGGTCTTCAACAATTCTTCACGCGCACTGTCTGCGAGATTCAGTGTGGAATCCATGACCGGCAACGCCGCCGTCGGAATAATCAAGAGGAGTATGACGAGCGGGGCAACCGACGTGTTCTCAATGGCGTAGCCTGCCACGCCCATAGGTATTTGGACTAGAGCGCCGAGGGTTATCAAATACAGGGCAGATGACCACATCCGGGACGACAAACTTGGCCGGCGTACGCGGCGAAATAGCCAGTCCATGCCGAGAATGAGGAGCACCGACGCCCCCACCCGACCCAGGGCTTCGATGGCTCCGACGGTCGAGGTAAGGTTCACAACTCCCACCGTGCCAAAAACTGCGACGACAAAGATCACAGAGTACTCCAGTCGCTTTATCGCCAAGCGAACGAGCGGAAAGAACCGCAGTCGGGGTTTATCGGCTCGGCTGAAAGACCACAACTCTCGGCTCTGATTTTTGATTCGGGCAATGATGTCGGCCTCGAGCGAGGCAGCCACACGGGCCATCTCTTCGCGTACGTGCGGTTCATCCGAGGAGGGCACTTCAACCCCCCGCAATCCCGACTCAAGTGAGCCAAGAATCTTGGCCACCGAAGAATCCGACACCGTCGACGCTCGTGAAAGTGCCAGCCCCGTGAATGCCGCGTCGTAACGCGACGAAAAGCGGGCAGCCGCGTCCACAAAGAGGGCAAACACGCCGAGCCACAGAACAGTCGTGCTTACCGAGTTGGCCAATCGCTGGATTATTCCCGCGTTACTCACATACTCGAACGGGGCAGCGAGGACGAGGATGACCAGCCCGCGGACTATCCCACCGGCGATAAGTAGCACGACAAGCAGCACCTGCCTCGCCCAACTGGCGCGATGCCTACGAAGCACAGCTAGGCCTGGAGCGACGACCAACCAGAGCACTGCCGTCGCGATGAGCCCCAAAGCAAGCTCAAGGAGGACATCGAGAGCGCCGTCGCCGATCGCAAGATCCCCAAACGGGAGAGCCACCACAGAAACGACGGAGAAGAGAACGCCCGCCAGAGGTCGTATTTCTAGAGAATGCAGGCGCTGAGCGAAGCGATTATGCACGGGGTGCGCTCCGCCCGGTGATTGCATAGAACGCCCTCACTAGTGCAACCCGCGTGCTAGCGGACCCACTGGGAGCGCTCTCTACAATCCGGTGGACACGGGCAATTGATGCCTCGATTGCTTTATCGGTCACCCCGAGCTCCTCGGCGATTTCCCTCGTCGATCGGCCCTCCGCCACTCGCCTCAAGACGATAATTTGGTTATCCGTCAGTCTTGGGCCCTCGCCGAATTGGTAGCGCTGGACAACAAGGGGCCTACTTTTGGCCTGCAAAATTGCGGTAATCACAGCGCCCGCGTCTGAGACATCAGACTTGCGAAGGAATCTAGCCCCCGGCGGAATGAGGCTCTGCTCCACGCCCACCAGCCGCGGGTCCAGATAGCTAGTCAGAAAAACAATCCCAATTCTGGAAAATTCACGCCGCAACACAATGGCCAGCTCGAATCCAGTGGGGCCAGGCCCCAAATCGAGATCTAGGAGCGCCACATCGACGGGAGTTGTGCGCGCTAGCGCCAGTGCCTGCGCTGCCTTCGCGGTGGCACCAACCACCGCGAGATTACGGCTGGACAGCGCCGAAGCGATGAGCGTCCGGGAGAACTGGTCGTCCTCCACAACCAACACCGAAGCAAGACTCATGTGTTCAGTATGGCGAGAATCTTTCATGGCCAACTCTCACTGTCGGACGACCGAAGCGACTTCCGCCGCTAAAAAGTCAAGATAGACGATCTGCGCACGCTCCTCTGCATCGTTCGGGTCGGTCGCGAAACCGGGCCCTGGAAGGGGCCCACAGAACAAAGAGAGACTCC
>CAZQIH010000048.1:0-7737 GCA_964593715.1 uncultured Microbacteriaceae bacterium | reverse complement strand
AACGCGCCCTGTCATAGACCCGCTCTAGTTCACCAGGTGGCACCCGTTGCTCGTCCTCATATTTCGCATACAAGCTCGAGGCATTGGCGGCCATGGGCGAATTGACGAAGATGGGGACCTCGGGGAGGCGACTGGCATCCATGAGCCGTGAAATGTGAAGGAGGATGGTCTGTGTTCGGCCCACCGCGAATGCAGGAATCAGAACGACCCCGCCACGGCGGAGTACAGGCTCAAGAATCTCCGCAAGCTGGTCTTCGGGGGCAACATCGCCGTGTGAGCGATTGCCATAGGTCGACTCCATCACCAAAATGTCGCTTCCCGGATAGGGGCGCGCAGGCTTCATCAAGGCATCGTTGGGGTGACCCAGGTCACCGGAGAAAAACACTGAGCCTGCCGCAGTGGTGACGTTAATGCTCGAGGCGCCGATGATGTGCCCGGCAGGGACCCAGGTCGCGCTCAATCCGGGAGCAACCTCATACGGGTGGTCACGCTCGACAACGCGGAAACGTGCAAGGGCACGTTCGGCATCCTCAGTCGTGTATAGCGGGAGAGGGTTCTGGTGTTTGGAATACCCCTTCTTCTTCGCGTAGGACGCCTCTTCTTCCATCAGATACGCGCTATCGGGCAAGAGCAGTTCGGAGAGGTCCTTGGTCGCGCTGGTGACCAAGACTGGGCCCTCAAATCCATCCCGCACAAGGGCCGGGATGTAACCGGAATGGTCGATGTGCGCGTGGGTCACCAGCAGTGTGTCAATCGAACCGGGGTCCACGGGCAGAGGGTCGCGGTTGCGAAGCCGCAATTCCTTGTGACCCTGGAAGAGACCACAATCAATCAGTGCGCGCGCTTCGCCGCTCTCCAACAGAAACTTCGAACCTGTCACGGTTCCAGCAGCTCCAAGAAAGCGAAGAGAGTGTTGAGGGCGAGGCATCTCCCAACGCTAGTGGTTCAGGGGCTGAATTGTCAGTGGCGCCCTACGCCTCAATGACCACCGGAATAATCATGGGGCGCCTGCGCAATTGTGTGCTGACCCAGTGCCCCACCGTGCGCCTGACCACCTGCTGGAACGAATGAGTGTCCCTCGTGCCATTCGCGGAGGCTTCTTCTAGGGCCTTCACAATGTCAGGGCGGACATCATCAAAGACAGAGTCATCCGGGGCGAAACCGCGGGCGTGAATCTCGGGCCCCACGATGATTCTTCCCGTCTGAGCATCCATCGCGATGAAGATGGAGATGAAGCCTTCCTCCGCAAGAATGCGGCGATCCTTGAGATCGGCTTCGGTAATCTCCCCCACGGTCGAGCCGTCCACATAGACAAAACCAATGTCGAGCTGGCCCACCCGAGTCACCTGACCATCACGCATGTCAATGACTGTGCCGTTCTCGCCGATAAACGTGTTCTCTGGCGTCACACCAGATTCGATGGCGATGGTGGCGTTAGCCCTCAAATGACGAGCCTCGCCGTGAACCGGCATAACAGCGCGCGGCTTCACGATGTTGTAGCAGTAGAGCAATTCGCCAGCGGCCGCGTGCCCGGACACGTGGACTTTCGCGTTGCCCTTGTGGACTACGTTGGCGCCCAAATCAATCAACCCGTTGATCACCCGATACACGGCGTTCTCGTTGCCGGGAATCAAGCTCGAAGCAAGGATGACAGTGTCGCCAGGTCCAATCTCAATCGTGGGATGCTCACGATTCGCCATCCGAGAAAGGCCTGCCATGGGTTCGCCCTGCGAACCGGTGGTCATATAGAGAACGCGATCATCGGGCATATCTACTGCCTTTTTCGCGTCAACCAGAACGCCCTCGGGCACGCTCAGGTAGCCAAGCTCCTGAGCGATTCCCATGTTGCGGACCATAGAGCGACCGACCAATGCGACTCGGCGGTTGTTCGCTACCGCTGAGTCAATGACCTGCTGCACCCTCTGCACATGGGAAGCAAAACTCGCCACAATGACGCGTCTGGCAGCGCGGTGAACAATCTGGTCGAGGACTGGGCCAATATCCGCTTCGGTGGGAGTGAAGCCTGGAACATCAGCGTTCGTGGAGTCGACGAGGAAAAGGTCAACGCCTTCCTCGCCAAGCCGGGCAAACGCCCGCAAATCTGTCAGGCGGCCATCGAGGGGCAGCTGGTCCATTTTGAAGTCACCCGTGTGCAGAAGGGTTCCCGCCGCGGTGCGCATCATCACAGCGAGGGCGTCTGGAATCGAGTGGTTCACGGCAACGAACTCGAGGTCAAAAGGCCCGAGTTTCTCCCGTCCACCCTCGCTCACAGCAAGGGTCAGTGGTGCGATGCGATGTTCCTTGAGCTTGGCTTCAATGAGGGCAAGCGTCAGGGTTGAACCAATGAGTGGAATGTCGTCCCGGAGCTTCAGAAGATAGGGAACGGCACCGATGTGGTCCTCGTGGCCGTGGGTGAGAACCACCGCAACGACATCATCGAGACGGTGACGAATGGGTTCGAAGTCAGGCAAAATCAGGTCAACGCCCGGCTGGGTCTCCTCGGGAAAGAGAACACCGCAGTCGATGATCAGCAACTTGCCATCGAGTTCGAAAACGGTCATGTTGCGACCAATTTCGCCAATTCCCCCGAGAGGAATGATGCGCAGCGTTCCAGGTTCGAGAGCGGGCGGTTCCAGCAAAGACTGGGGCATAGCGTCCTTAAGTTAGCGGGTGGTCCCCGCGACCTTGGGCAACGCACCACCGGCGGCAGCGTTACGGTCTGGTCGGAAGTTGGTGAAGTCAACGCCTGGTACGTCGTGGACCAGGGAGATATCGTTCTCGATCTCGGCGGCCTCGGATTCTTCCGGGCCAACGAGAGGCAGTCGAACGCGAGGAGAAGCAATACGGCCAAGGCCATGAAGAATGTACTTCGCCGCCACGGTTCCAGGAACGTGCGTCATCGTTGCGCGAACGAGCGGCTCCAGCAGCTTGTGCTGAGCGGTGGCGGTGGCGAGGTCACCCGCATTCACCGCGTTGATCATGATGCGGTAGGGCTCAGGCGCGATGTTCGCGGTCACACCAATCAACCCTGTGCCACCGATTGCCAGAGTCGGCAAAGCGTTAGCGTCATCGCCGGCAAAATACATGAGGTCTGTCTGGTTCATCACCCGCGATACTTCACTCAAATCACCCTTGGCGTCTTTGACGGCAACGATGTTGGGGTGCTTGGCTGCCCGAAGAATCGTGTCGTAAGTGATCTGAATTCCCGAGCGTCCAGGAATGTCGTACATGATCATGGGTAGATCAGTGGCATCAGCAATCATCCGGAAGTGCGTCAGGACACCGGCTTGGGTGGGCTTGTTGTAATACGGGGTGACGACCATGACGCCATCCGCACCCGCCTTTTCACTGGCTTTATAGAGCTCGATGGCGTGGGCCGTTTCGTTAGATCCACCGCCTGTAATGATGCGAGCACGGCCCGCCGCAACGGCTTTCCCCGTGGTCACCAGCTGAATTTTCTCGGCATCGGTGAGGGTGCTGGTCTCTCCCGTTGTGCCAGTAACCACGAGCCCGTCCGCCCCGTGGCTGATGAGGTGGTCCATGAGGGACTCGACGGCGGGCCAATCTACTTCACCATCTTTGGTCATCGGAGTGACCATGGCGACCAATACCTGGCCAAAAGGGTTCGAAGCTAACACCCGACAAGGCTAGCGCCCTGGGCCCCTCCCCGCACCCCGGTCTACGGAGCGACGCGACCGTTGGCGCTGAACGTCGCCGCAGTCATGGGCATCAGCGGCTCCCACAGAGCCTCCATCTTCTCAGCGACCATCTCAATTTCGCGCTGAGGGAAGGAAGGAAAGTGGGTGCCCTCGCGCTTGGTACGCAGGCTCAAGAAGTTCATCAGACTTCTGGCGTTCATCGTCACATACATGCTCGAATACAGCGTCACAGGAAGAACGGCCCTGGCGACCTCTCGGGCCACACCGGCCTCAAGCATCCGCTGGTAGCTGGCATAAGCCTCAGTGCACACGGCGCGCACTTCCTGGTCAACTAAGGCAGTCTGCTCAGGGGTGCCCTGCTCAAAATCGTAGGCTCCAGGTTTGCCGACCTGGACAAGCTTGCGGTCCGGGCCTGGCACATAGAAAACGGGGCGCAGTTCGCGGTAGCGCCCGCTTTCCTCGTTATACGAAGCAATGCGGTGGCGCATGAACTCCCGGAAGACGAAGATCGGCGCCTGCACGTAAAAGGTCAGTGAATTGTGTTCAAAGGGCGAGCCGTGGCGATCGCGCATGAGGTAGTTGATGAGTCCCCGGTCGCGCTCGCTGGCTTCCTGCCCAGACGCGGCGGAATCCAGAGTTTGCTCGCCCTGCGTGCTCACCCGCGCTGCGAAGAGAACATCTGCATCACTCGCGCTGTGCCGGACGAGTTCTACTGTCACATCGGAGCGAAATTCAATATCTTCGACTGCCACCCTCATACCCTTCCACGTGTCGGACCAAGCCTAGCCAGGCAGACGCGTAACGCTTCGTCATCTCCCAGCGCGCCGTTGTCCAAAACGCTTACATTGGTCTCCTGATGGACCCGTTGCAGATTGTTGTCATCTTGGCCGCGTTGCTCCTTGTCGCCACGCTGCTCGGGTTCGCCTGGCAGAACGGACAAGGGCGTGTGCTGAGGCACAAAGCCTCATCCCTGCCACCGGATGTCCCTGTGGAGTTTGTGGACCAGGCGACGCGGTTCACCCTGCTGCAGTTTTCTGGACCTTTTTGTTCCTACTGCGATGCAATGCGCGGGGTCTTGCAGCGGGCTGCAGCCGCGCACCCCGGCGTTGTCTCTCACCGTGAGATTGACATCACCGACCACCCCGAGCTCACCAGCGCGCTGCGGGTAAGCCAGACCCCGACCACCTTCATTCTCACCAGCACGGGACACCTTGTGTCCCGAATTTCGGGAGCTGCGAAGCCTCCCGTTGTCGAAGCCGAAATACACAATGCCCTCACCGCTAGAAAGGCAGCATCCGATGAATACCTCATCTAAGCCGACACCTCAGATTGACCCCCGTGGCCCGCGCTTTGGCGCAGGCATCACGACTCTCTTATTGCTGGTCACAATCGCGCTGGGCCTTCAGGCGCCTGTCTCCAGCGACCTGACGGCTCGCGTCACCGAACCGGCGTTCGTCGTGCTGGCGCTCCTCACAGCCCTCTTCGCGTGGGGCGCATTCGCGGGCATTGCCCGGCACCCATACGGCCTGTTGTTCAAGGCTCTGGTCCGTCCACGCCTTGGCGCGCCTGATTTTATGGAGGCCGCAGCGCCTCCCACCTTTGCGCAGTTGATTGGTTTCTTGGTCTCTGCCACCGGCATTGTGCTTCACCTCGTCGGGGTTCCGTGGAGCCTGGTCATCGCCGCGTCGGTTGCCTTTATCGCGGCGTTCTTGAATGCTGTTTTTGGACTGTGCCTCGGATGCGAGATGTATGCACTGCTGGTGAGGGCAAAGCTGATTAGGCCCTCGGTTTAGCCAGCTGAGAATTTTCTTCGGGGCCTGCCATCACAGCGTGAAGTGTGGTTCTATGACTTACACAGACCTCGACCAAGGAGCACGCCATGGCAGTAACCAGTGAAGCAAAGACGCAGTGGGCCGGAAGCCTGGTCGAAGGGTCAGGAACCACGTCACTGGTCTCCTCGGGTGCCGCATCATTCGATGTGACCTGGGCCGCCCGTAGTGAGGGCCAGACTGGAATCACTAACCCTGAAGAACTCCTCGGTGCCGCGCACTCCGCCTGCTACTCGATGGCGCTTTCTCACGCCTTGAGCGGAGCGGGAATGCCCCCAGAAAAGCTTGAGGTGACCGCGGCCGTCACATTCGTCCCCGGCGAAGGCGTGACCGGATCACACCTGCTGCTCTTGGCCACCATCCCCGGCATTGACGAGGCAACCTTCCAGCGCTTCGCAGAGGACGCCAAGGCAAACTGTCCTATTTCGAAAGCTCTGGCCGGTGTGCCCATCACCCTTGAGGCATCACTCGCGTAATGGTGGCCGACCTTCCGAGCGACGCTAGGCCGCGTCGAATTCTTCTCGCGGGCGCCAGTGGCATGATCGGGACTCCGCTTCGACACTCACTGGTCGAAGCCGGTCACATTGTGCACACCCTCGTGAGACGAAATCCGCAAGGACCAAGCGAGCACCAGTGGGACCCAGACGCCGGGACCATTGACTCAGGCATCATTGACCACATCGATGTGGTGATTAATCTCTCCGGGGCATCGATTGGGAAAATACCCTGGACCAAACGTCACAAGAATCTCATTATGAGCTCGCGGGTGAACGCCACCCGCACACTCGCTACTGCCATCACGCAAGCGGAGAACACTCCCGCACTCCTCATTCAAGGCAGCGCGGTCGGGTTCTACGGCGACCGCGGTAACGAGGAACTTACCGAGTTCAGCCCCCGCGGACCTGGATTCTTGGCCGATGTGGTGGAGGCATGGGAAGCAGAGGCCCAGGAGGCCTCGAGCAAGAAGACCCGCGTCTGTTTTGCTCGCACCGGACTCGTCGTGGGCCGCGGCGGCGCGCTAGCTCCGCTGGCGCTCCAAACGCGACTCGGCGTTGGCGGCAACATCGGGCCTGGAACACAGTGGTGGCCCTGGATCAGCCTCCACGACGAAGTGCGGGCGCTCAGTTACCTTGTCACCCACGACACCGATCAGACCATTTTTAACCTGGTCGGGCCAACACCCGCGACCGCCACAGATGTGACCAAAGAGCTCGCACGGGTACTGCGTCGCCCCCACCTGCTCGGCCTACCCACAATCGCCATCAAGGCGCTCATGGGTGAAGCGGGAGAAGAGCTCCTGCTGAGTTCCCAGCGTGTCATTAATCAACGCTTGGATATCATCGGCTTTCACTTTGATGACGTCACCATTGCCGATGCGATCGCGCGAATGTTGGGGCGGCGCTAGGGCTGCTTGGCCAAGGCAATTGCTCTGCGCACAGCCCATCGGGCCCGGCGCCGATCACCACACGCGTCATAGGCAAGTCCCAAGCGAAGCCACGCTTGCCACGACTCAGGGTTGGCCTGGAGCGCGGCGGAGAACTCAGGAAAAACCTCGTCGGCGACTGAGCGATCCGGCCTACCGCTTGGCAAGCGAGGCAGCTCCTTGTCTGGCAGCAAACCTTCCTGCTCAAGTCGCTTCATGAGCGCCTGTGATCGGAAGGCGAAGGTCATCTCTGCCACGAGCCCCCACGTTCCGAGCACCGGCAGAACAAGAAGGGCATAGCCCATGGCATTGGCAAGAGGGGAAGCATCCGAGATGAGAATCCAGGAGTAGTTGATGCTAAAGCCTAGATAGACGACCAAAAGGACTGCCATGAACATGGCGCCTACCATCGGTCGACTCACGGGGTGGAAACCCCTAGAGCGTGCTCAAGGCCCACTGCAACGCCGGTGTGGTTTTTCATGAACGCGAGCGCCGCAACAATTCCTGCCTGATAGGCATCGCGGGAATGAGTCTCGTGGGAAATGGTGAGGGTTTCACCCACTCCCCCAAAAATAACGTCCTGCTTGGCAAGGACTCCGCTGAGGCGCAGCGAGTGCACTGGAACACCGGCGACAAGTTCACCCCGGGCGCTCTGATTCGAATGCGGCGCAATCACACCGCCGAGGTCCTTGCGCACCTCCGCGATTTGCTCAGCAGTTCGCACTGCCGTGCCGGAGGGGGAATCAACCTTGCCAGCATGGTGGGTTTCTACAATTTCGATGGACTCAAACTGAGCGGCCAAGATGCGCGCCGCCACAGCCTGCAG
>CAZQIH010000047.1:4620-7793 GCA_964593715.1 uncultured Microbacteriaceae bacterium | reverse complement strand
CACCTGCACCAAAGCGTTGATGATGTCCGCGCCCTCAACCCCCACTGGCACCCCCTGGACTGGGAGCTCAAGGTTCAGGCCAACCGCGCGGCCAGCCTCTTTGCCCTCGAGCACGCGGTCTTCGACAACGACCCGTGGGATGTGACCGAGTATGCCCACACGGTCAGTGTCCCGACCCATGTGCTGGGTGCTGAACGTGGGCTTGGCAGCATGTTCTGTGGCGACTACGCCACCAACATGCTCGCTGCCAATGAGAACTTCAGCTACGAAGTCATCGAAGGCGCTGGCCACAGCGTCCACCGTGACAAGCCAGCTGAGACGATGACCGCGCTGTTGGCGTTTCTCGACTCTTAGGCGTTAACCAACCTGATCGGCCTCGTGGGTGGGCTGGGGTTGTCAATCAAACGCACAATCTCCTCGGCCAGCCCGGGACGAATCAAGTGATCCTGCCCATCGACTCTGGTGGTAGCAACGCCGCGCATGCGCTCAATTACTCGCAGCCCTGCAGGCGCAAGGAACGGGTCCCTCGTTCCATAAATAAGGTCGACCTGCACTTTCACCTGGGCAATGTCGGTCACCAAGGTCTGGGATTCAATGCACTTCTCCATGGACAGCGCAATTGCCCGCCAGTTACCGCTGTTCACCTCAATCGCGTTCTTAATGGGCAACAGCTTTGCCAGTGCCTTGGCGCTGGCCTGCGTGAAGGCGCGGTTGGAGCGCATGAAGTCATAGAGCCTCCGATAGGCGTCCATCTGCAAGCGCTCAATCGGATCCAGGACCGTCTCCCCCGGCAAATATGCGGGCGGGGCGACCAAGATCAGGTGGGAGAGCGTGGGGGAATTCTGTGCCGCGTAGCGGGCAGAGATCAGCGCGCCGAGTGAATGCCCCACCAGGGTGGCCCGGCCGGAAATGCGCAGCGACTTAAGCGTCCTCTTGAGTGCTGCCACATGTTCTTCCAAGGTGTAGTTCGAGGTGACCGGCTTGGGGGATTCGCCAAAGCCCAAGAGATCAATGGCAATCACACGGTGGTGGTCGCGAATCAATGGAACGACATTGTCAAAGGTCACCGACGAGGACGCGATGCCGTGGAGTAGCACCACTGCCGGGCCCCGTCCTTCGTCAACTGCCACGTGCAGTAACGGCGCGCGCGAAAGTCCCAAGAAATCAAGAAAGCCCATGTACTTAGTATTACCACCGAGTGACGTAACGACAGTCCAATTGTGACCTTTCCAACACCCCACCTTTACGCTCCCAGTTCTAGAGTTGTGGCATGAGAACTTCGCCAAGCGCCCTCGCTCTTGCCATCGCTTCGCTCCTGACCCTTGGTGGTTGCGCGAGCGCGACACCCCAGGCCGACTACGACATGGCTGTCTCTTCCCCCTCGATGGGCGTCGAAGAATATGCCGAAAGCGCCGCGATGGAGGCAGAGGCCAAGGCTGGTTATTCCAGCGAGCCGGATGTCATCACCACCGGTTATCTCTCCATGAGCGCCGATGAACCTAGCGCGGTGGCCGACGAGATTAGCGAGGTCGTTGTTGCCGCAGGCGGGCGGGTTGCCTCACGCTCCGACTACACCCCAGTCGACTACGGTCAGCCAAGCGCATATCTGGAAGTCCGCATCCCCTCATCAGATCTTGATGCAACAGTGGCGGCGATTACGGACCTGGGTGAAGTGCAAGAGATTTCTCTCAACACCGTTGATGTCTCCTTGCAGAAAGTAGACCTCGATGCTCGCATCGAGGTCCTCGAGGCAGCCATCGAACGGCTGACCACGCTCTTGGCAAGCGCGGAGACAACCGCTGATCTCATCACCATCGAATCGGCGTTAGCGGAGCGTCAAGCCGAACTCGATTCGCTCCAGTCCCAGAGGGACTACTTGAGCGACCAAACGCTTTTTGCGACTTTGTCCATCAACGTGATTACGCCTGCAGATGCGACACCTAGTGATCCGGATGGTTTCGTTGATGGCCTGATTCGTGGCTGGGAAAGCGTGCTTGCCTTCTTCGCTGGCGCCATCGTCTGGGCTGGCATCTTGGTGCCTTGGTTCGGTCTGGCAATTGTTGTTGTCGGAGTGATCTGGGCGATTGCCCGGATCCGCGCCTCTCGCTCGAAGGGCTAGTCGCGCTCGAGCCCAATCCGAAGTCGAAGCACCCGCTCCAAGGAAGCATCAACCTGCTCTTCGCTGACCACGCCGCTCTCGACGGCCGCAACGAGCGCATCAAGGATGCGGTCATAGGTTCCATAGTCGGGATCTGACGCTGGGTCCACCGCCCACATCAACAAATCATTGCCGGCGACCAAGGCCTGGACCATCACGGTGGCGGGGTCTTGGTAGGCCTCTTCGCCAGAGCGCTTCAGCATTCGAAGATCATCAGTGATGATGACCCCCTCAAAGCCGAGGTCATTGCGAAGGATTCCGATCCAGTCATCGGAAAGCGACGCCGGATCTTTACTGACGGTGGTGACCCGAATATGGGCCATCATCACAAGCTCCGCTCCAGCCTCGATGCCCGCCACAAAAGGCTCGCCATGAATGGCGCGCCACTGGTCGTAGGGCATATCAACACTGGGGACAACCTTGTGGGTGTCCGCAAAAACCATCCCGTGACCGGGGAAGTGTTTCACCGTTTGGGCAACGCCTGGGACCCGTGCCTCCACAGCCGCGCGGACGTGATCGCTCACCACCGCGGTGTCGGTGGAAAAAGCGCGATTATGAATGTAAGCACCAGCGCCCTGGCTCACATCAGCCACCACACCGAAGTTCACGTTCGAACCCGTGCTCGCCACGAGCTCTTGCCGGGCAAGAAACGCCGCAGCCGTCTCCTCCACGGGGCCAGCCCCTAGAGCCCTGGCCCCGGGGAATTCATCACCAGCAATACGGGCAATGGGTGAACCCTCTTGGTCCACGGTAATGAGCAGGGGCAACTCCTGATCTGCCTGAAGCTCAGCCATGAAGGCACTGATTTCCTCGGGGCCGCCTTGTAGGTTCCCCTTCAGCATAAGGAAGCCAGCAGCTGGCACACGCTGCAAAAACTCGAGCTGGCGATTGGAATCCATGCCGGCAATAGTGACCACCATCAAACCTGCGAGCTTCTCGCGAAGCTCAGTACTGGCCAGTTCGTCATCGATGCGCACCTGAATCGGATCAATCGGCTCAGGCTCGGGTGCTGGCA
>CAZQIH010000047.1:2342-4520 GCA_964593715.1 uncultured Microbacteriaceae bacterium | reverse complement strand
GGTAGGTCTTCGGGAACTGGGTCAGAATGTCTCTCGCGTGATGGAGCGCATCAAGAAGGGGGAATCGCTGGTGGTCACTGAACACGGAACCCCTATTGCCAGGCTCGAGCCCTACAAGGCCCGCTCGCGACTCGAGGACATGATCGCCGAGGGTGACGCCATCCCAGCTGAAATCACCATTCAGGAGTTTCTCGCGACCCACGTTCCCATCGAGTCGGAGATTCGCGGCTCGGACATCCTCCAACAGATGCGTGACGAAGAGAGATTTTGAATCTCTATATCGACTCCTCTGCGCTGATGAAACTAGTCACCCCGGAGGACGAGTCGGACTCGCTGAGAGACTTCCTCTCGGGAGCTAATCCGTGGTCCACCGCGGTGAGCCTGCTCTCCAGCCAACTGGCCAAGACCGAGATCTTCAGAGCATCGGCGAGAATCGGCGCCGATGCGAGCCGCACCGCCCGTGAGCTGGCCAGAGGCGTGACGTTCTTGGGACTTGACCGCCCAATCCTTCACCAGGCCGCCCTTGTCATGCCGGCCTCGCTTCGGACTCTCGACGCCATCCACGTGACCACCGCGCTCTGGGGCGGCCTCGATGTCATCAGCTACGACCACCGACTTAACGAGGCAGCCCGCGAAGCGGGCCTTCGCGTCTACTCGCCCGGGATGAGCACTTCACAGTAGGGCTTTGCAGCCACGGCGAGCTTTCGATCCACCGTGGCCAGTGGCACTTTCAGCACCATCGCTAGTGCGACATAGGCAGCGTCGTAGAGCGAAACATCGTGGCGCAGCGGCCAGACCAACCGGGCGTAGTGTTCGAAGGCAATGGTTTCCCACGGCATGTCCAGTAATTGCCCAAACAACCCGTCAACATCTGGTGTTCCAGTGCGTTCATAACGCCGGAGAACGTTACTGACCTCAGAAAAGATGAGGCCCGGCACGAATACATCAGACGAGTCGAGCATGCTCCGACATGTCTCGCCACGCGACGACACATTAATCAAGCCGTCAATCACAACCGAAGCGTCAACGACAACCCTCACCTGTCGCGACCCTCACGGATGGCGGCGACAATTTCTTCTCGGCTCATCCCAGGCCCGGGATTTCTTGCCAAAATAGCGCGGACCTCGTCCATCACTTCGGACATGGTGGGTTTGTTCGTGGCCTCATGAAGAAGTCCCAACACGTATTCCTGGAGAGATTTCCCCTCCGCCTCTGCTCGCCGCACCAACGCAGCGTGCACGGTATCGGGAACATTCCTAATCAGCACGTTTTTACTCATATCCGGAGGGTATCCGTCATGATTGCGCTTTGCAAGCATGAGATCAGGGGTTGCGGTCATCCCCGCACCATAGCCAGGACAGCCAGACGCCCGCGTGAGTTCTCAGCAGGAGCAGCGTCGGCTGGCTTAGAGACCCTCGGCCACACCTTCGGTCAGCCCGATCGTGCCACCGCCGGTGGAGCGGTGGGCCATGTCCCCGGAAATACCGAGAGCATCGGCAATAGCGCCACGAATGTGGCGCTCTCCAATGCCGTAGAAATCTTCGAGGTAAGCACCAGTGCCACCGTGGGTGAAGGTGTCCCCCACACCCACCGTGATCAGTCGTGCCCTGGACTGACGAGCCATCAGTGCGCCGGCGACAATACGGGCAAGGCCACTGGCCACCCAGTGGTTTTCGATGGTGATCACCACGCGCGCTGCGGCGAGCTTCGCAATGAGCGCCTCGTCATCAAAGGGCTTCAACGTGGCGACGTTCAGAAGCCCCAGACCCGGGTGTTCCACCCGGAGCTCATCGACGATGGTCTTTGCTGCAACCGTCAGGTGACCAGAGACCAGGACAATGACGTCCTGGCCATCGGCCAGGGTCCTGTGGTGTCCCACCCGCATGGGCTCGTCGAATAAACGAGGGACCTCTCCGCGAAGCGCCCTCACATAGACGGGCCCTGGCAGTGGGTGGATGGCATCCAAGACGGTTTCCATGTCGGTGGCATCAGCGGCTTCGATCACAGTCATGTTGGGAAGACCTGCCATAAGGCCTAGGTCATCCAGTGCCTGGTGGGTGACACCACCTGGCGTGGTGAGCCCTGGAAGGAAGCCAAATATGGCGGCCTTCTTGGCGGGGTAGGCAAGCGTGAGTGCAACCTGCTCATAGGGACGCCTGGTGCAAAAAACAGCAAACG
>CAZQIH010000047.1:0-2332 GCA_964593715.1 uncultured Microbacteriaceae bacterium | reverse complement strand
GGGGTACAAACCCTCTGCTGCCATACCGGACATGGCGCTAATGAGGCCCTGCTCCGCCATACCGGCTGAGACGTGGCGGTTGGGGAATGCATCCCGAAAACCATCTGCTTCACAGCTGGCAGTCAAGTCATTGGTGACCACCACAACGTTGCTGTGGGCTTTGCCGTGCTCAAGCAGGGCGCCATAGAAAGGCTTTAGGACACTTGTTGCCATAGTTGCGCCACCTCCGATTCCAATACGGTGATTTCCTCGGGGGTGAGGCGAACGAAGTGCAGCTTGTTGGTTTCCCAGCGCGGTGGCAAGAAGCTAAATCCTCGCCAAGGCTCGGAGTAGCTCACAAGAATCGATGGCCCAGACGATGCTTTCATCGCTGACATGGTGGCGAAGAGCCCCTCAATGTCGTGGGCATTGTGCTCGTGCACATCAAGCCCGAACGCACGAAGTTTGGTGGCAACATCGCCAATCTCCATCACCTCTGGCATTTTGCCGTCAACCTGCATGTTGTTGCGATCAAGAACAATGCGCAGGTTATCGAGACCCTCGGCAACCGCGAGCTGCAGGGACTCCCACGTGGCGCCCTCTTGTAATTCGCCATCACTAATCAGCACCCAAATGGTCCCGGGTGTCCCAGTGCGCTTGCGCGCAATGGCCCGCCCGACAGCAACACCGAGGGCGATAGCGAGAGACCCGCTGGTGACAACCATGCCGGGTGAGTGCTCGGCACCAATCATTTCCAGCACACCGCCATCGGTGGAGTGCTCGGCAAGCGCCTGCGGATCCAAACGCCCGGTAGCAGCAAGGGTCGCGTAATGGGCGGTGGCGTAGTGGGCCGGTGAGATGACCAAAAGGTCAGGCCCAGCGCCCAACCAGTCCTCACCCCGAAGCCCCGGATTCCCGGGCTTTGGGGTGCCCTCAAACCTGGGTGGAACCATGGGCCCCTGCGAGGGCCCCAAATCTAGAACCTTGGTGTGCAACAGGGCCAACACCTCGGCGGTTCCGCAGGCCTGCGCCAAGTACCCACCGTTTGCTCGAAGAGCCCACTGGGCTGCGAAGCAGCGGATCTTGCCGGCAACGGCAGCAACCTCTGTCGCCCCCTCGGGGCCTAAGTCAGTAATCACCATGGGGGCTTAGTTACTGACTGCTTGGAACGAACGCCAGATGACGGTCGCTCCCGCGTCCGCCAGGCCCTTGGCCCGCTCACCAATCCAGCCCGCACGGCCGTGCTGGGGGTCCATACCCTTGGTCGCCTCAACTCCGTCGCCCGACTTCTCGGCGGCAGCGCTCAAAGCGCTAGCCATGTCGCTCGCTGCGTGAGCGGCCCGGGTGGCGGGACCCAGCGCATCCAACAGGGTGCGCTGGCCTTCTTCTGACTTGCCGCGAAGCGCGATCTTGTCGAGAGCCGCTTGGAGCCCGGTGCGCAACTGAGTGAGAGCGTCGTCCTCGTCCTTGATGGCAAGCCCTGCAGCCAAGAAGCCACTGGCATAGAGCGTCCCAAAGGTGGAGGGGGCGGACTTCGAGATTTCTTTCCCGAGGTTCAAAACCAGCTGCTTAACAGAATCTCCAGGCTCAACCAAAGCCAGGCGAATGCCCGCGGCAATCTTTCCTGCGGTCAGGCCAAGATCACCGTCACCCGCCTCGCTGTCGAGGTGGGTGAACTCTTCCGCGTTTGCTTCAAGCCCATCAGCAAGTTTGTTGAGGGCGTCTACGAACCCCTGCATCAGGCTTGAGTGAAGAACGGGGTGTGGACGGGGTGGTCGATGTAGCCCTTGAGCTCATCGTCAAGGCGAATCATGCTGATCGACGCGCCAGCCATCTCGAGAGATGTTGCGAACTCACCAACGTAGGTGCGATACACAGACACCTTCTTGGCGCTCAAGAGCTCGTGGACCTTACGGAACATGATGTAGAGCTCCTCCTGAGGGGTGGAACCCAAACCGTTCATCAGCACGGCGACCTCGTCGCCGGCTGCCAACTTGAGGTCTTCCTCGAGCTTGTCGACCAGAGCCTGAGTAATCGAGTCAGCCGACTCAAGCTTGGTGCGGCTAATTCCTGGCTCACCGTGGATGCCCATACCGATTTCCATTTCGCCAACCGGCAACTCGAAGGTGGGCTTGCCATTGGCGGGGAGGGTTACGGGGCTGAGTGCAACACCCATGGTGCGGGTGTGCTCGGCTGCCTTCTTGGTGGCAGCAACAACAGCATCGAGATCGTGACCGGCATCGGCTGCAGCGCCTGCGACCTTGTAGAGGAAGAAGATGCCGGCGATACCGCGACGGCGCGCTTCCTGTCCGGCGGGAGCGGAGGCGACATCGTCAGCACCGAGAACGGTCTC
>CAZQIH010000046.1:0-7822 GCA_964593715.1 uncultured Microbacteriaceae bacterium | reverse complement strand
GTTTGGCCGTCGATCGCGAGGTCGGACTCATTTCTCAGGCCGTTAGCGCTGCCAACGGGTCGACGAGGTCCATGTCTCCCTCGGAGTTGCGCGACAAGGGTCGTGAGCTTTCGGGAATCTTGACAACTCTTCGGAGTGTGCTGACTCACGATGCACTCAACCGACTAGAGTCATAGAGCTTCCCACGACACGCCCAGTGGCGTTATCGTTGCCGTCGAAGCAATCGGCCTTCGTGCCGGTATCGTGAACAAGTGCCCTTCAGGGTCAAGTTGAAGATGAAGGTTAGGTGACACATGGATTCCTCCGATAACACCACGGAGCGCTACGCCAAGGACCTTCTGTTCACCGACGGTATGCCTGTCATCACAGAAGAGCAGGGTTATCGCGGTCAGATCGCAGCTACCGCTGCAGGCATCACCTATCGTCAGCTGGATTACTGGGCCCGTACCGGTTTGGTCGAACCCACGGTGCAGAGTGCGCAGGGTTCTGGAAGTCAGAGGCTCTACGGTTTTCGCGACATCTTGGTTCTTAAGCTCGTGAAGCGCCTCCTCGACACGGGAATCTCCCTGCAGCAGATCCGGGTCGCCGTTGACCAGCTCCGCGCCTCTGGAATCAATGACCTCGCGCAGACCACGTTGATGAGTGATGGCGCCAGCGTGTACCTGTGCACCTCAAACGACGAGGTCATTGACCTTGTCAGCCGCGGCCAGGGCGTCTTTGGTATCGCCGTGGGCAAAGTCCTCCGCGAGGTGGAATCCTCGCTGGTCTCTGTTGAGGTCAGCGAAGCCGGAGCGGACCCTCGCGATGAGCTCGCGAAGCGCCGCAGCCAGCGCGCTAGCTAAATCTCGTCGGATTCAACAATCTGTACCGAGCGAATCACTCGGTCGAGAAGCAGGTTGAAATTCAGCGCCATTTCCTCGGCGCTTTCACCCGGCCACACGTGGAGCGGGCTCGCGGCGCCTTGGGCCTGTTGAAGCGCCACGCGCTCGGGAAGTTCTGGCTGGAGCACAAGAGCTCCAAACATCTGCTTGAGCTCGTCGATGCGGTACTGGTGCTCGATTGATTGGGGTCGAACGCGGTTCACGATGACACCGAGTGGCTGCAGTCGCGGCGATACACCCCGCCGCAACTCATCAACTGCTCGGAAAGCCCTTTGGGTGGCAGCAACCGAGAACAGCCCAGGCTCCGTCACCACGGCTACCCGGTCGCTCGCTGTCCACGCCATGCGGGTGAGGCCATTCAGGGAGGGTGGGCAGTCAATCAGGACCAGGTCGTAGTCGCCCTCAACCGCTGCAAGGATTTCTTCCACACGCCAGATTTCTCGTTTTGTGAGGGTCGGCGAGTCAAAAGCCATCGCTGCGGGCGATCCGAGCAAGACATCGACGGTTCCCTTGTGAGTTCTTGTCCAGCCCGAGGGAACGATGGCATTTTTTACATTCGAGGACCGGGGGTTCGCCAGCAGGTGAGAAATATTGAGGTGCCGGCCAACGGTGACATCTAGTCCTGTCGAGGCGTCGGACTGGGGGTCCATGTCAACCACGAGCGTGCGCAGACCCCTGGCGAATGCTGCCGAGGCTAACCCAAGGGAGACGGTGGTCTTACCCACACCGCCTTTGAGGGAGCTCAGACTGATTACGCGCATCGGGTCTACCTTAGCCTTCAGTAAGGTAGAGCTCAGGACTTAGGCCGGCGTTTTTGGGCGTGCACGAGAGGGGCTCCACCTTTGGTCACCAAGATTCTTGTGGCGAATCGCGGCGAAATTGCCATCAGAGCGTTTCGCGCAGCAGTAGAACTTGGCAAGCGCACGGTTGCCGTGTATCCCTACGAGGACCGCTACTCCCTTCACCGCATGAAAGCCGATGAGGCGTACCAAATTGGTGAGCCCGGCCACCCGCTGCGCGCTTACCTGGACATCGCCGAAATTATGCGTGTCGCCAAGCTCTCGGGTGCAGATGCCATCTATCCCGGATACGGATTCCTCAGCGAAAACCCTGATTTGGCACGGGCGTGCGAAGAAGCAGGAATTGTCTTCATTGGACCCCCAGCCTCGGTTCTGGAGATGGCCGGCAACAAGGTCACTGCCAAGGAGCACGCGATTCGCGCCGGGGTTCCCGTCCTGGCATCCAGCGAGGCGACCACCGATATCGACGCACTTGTGCGTGCCGCGGAGGAGATTGGCTTTCCTGTTTTCGCAAAGGCTGTCGCTGGTGGCGGTGGTCGTGGAATGCGTCGGGTGGATAAACCAGAGGCGCTGCGGGATGCACTCGAGGCGGCGATGCGCGAGGCTGAAACTGCCTTCGGTGATGGCCGGATGTTCATCGAACAGGCGGTCGTGCGACCGCGGCACATTGAAGTGCAAATCCTTGCGGATTCCACCGGTCACACGATGCATCTATTTGAGCGCGACTGCTCGGTGCAACGTCGGCATCAGAAGGTCATCGAGATTGCGCCCGCACCCAATTTGGATTCAGCGCTGCGGGAAGCGATTCTGAGGGATGCCGTCGCTTTTGCGTCGTCGATTGGCTATCAGAACGCCGGCACCGTGGAGTTCCTTGTTGATACGGCGGGGGAGCGCGCTGGTCAGCACGTCTTCATCGAAATGAACCCGCGCATTCAGGTTGAGCACACTGTGACCGAAGAAATCACCGACGTGGATTTGGTTCAGTCCCAAATGCGTATCGCCTCCGGAGAATCCCTCGCTGATCTCGGGCTCTCTAGCGAGACCATCGTGCCTCGCGGGTTCGCGCTGCAGTGTCGAATCACCACTGAAGACCCGAGCTCCGATTTCCGCCCGGACACGGGGAAAATCACGACCTATCGCTCTCCGGGCGGGGCTGGTATCCGCCTCGATGGCGGCACTGTGAACCAGGGCGCCCAGATTTCTCCCTACTTCGATTCGATGTTGGCCAAGATGACCTCCCGTGGTCGCGACTTTCCAACCGCGGTGGCCCGCGCGCGGCGCGGACTGGCCGAATTCCGGATTCGCGGTGTGTCCACGAACATCGCATTCCTGCAAGCAGTCGTTGAGGATGAAGCGTTTCTCGCCGGGGATGTCTCGACATCCTTCATCGATGAGCGTCCCCACCTTGTGAAGGCGCGGGTGTCAAAGGACCGTGGAACCAAGCTCATTACCTGGCTGGCTGACGTGACTGTCAATCAGCCCTACGGCGCCGGCGCTGGACTTGCCGACCCGCTCGCTAAACTCCCCGCTGTTCCGCTCGCTTCCCCACCTGCTGGATCGAAGCAATTGCTCGACTCCCTAGGCCCCAGCGGTTTCGCCAAGGCGTTGCGGGAGCAAAAGGCTCTCGCCGTTACCGAGACGACCTTCCGCGATGCCCACCAGTCCTTGCTGGCTACTCGGGTGAGGACGAGAGACCTGGTGGCTGCTTTGCCGGCTGTTGCTCACACGACCCCACAATTGCTCTCGGTTGAAGCGTGGGGGGGCGCGACATATGACGTCGCGCTGCGTTTCCTCGGCGAGGATCCTTGGGAGCGTCTCGTTGATTTGCGCGCCGCCTTGCCCAACGTTTGTATTCAGATGTTGCTGCGCGGGCGCAATACCGTGGGCTACACGCCATATCCCACGCAAGTGACCAACGCGTTTGTCCAGGAGGCCGCGGCGGCTGGTGTCGACATATTCCGCATCTTTGATGCGCTCAATGACGTGTCAAACATGAAGCCTGCCATCGACGCAGTCCTCGAAACCGGGACCACGCTCGCTGAGGTGGGGCTGTGCTATTCGGGCAATCTTTCAGACCCAGCCGAGGATCTCTACACCCTCGACTATTACCTCCGTCTCGCGGAAAAGATCGTTGAGGGCGGAGCGCACATCCTCGCGATCAAAGACATGGCTGGCCTGCTTCGTCCGGAAGCAGCGGCGACCCTCGTGGAAGCATTGCGGTCGCGGTTTGATGCACCGGTCCACCTCCATACCCACGACACCGCAGGTGGCCAGCTGGCGACTTTGCTGGCGGCAAGTCGCGCAGGGGTCGACGCTGTCGATGCCGCCAGCGCGGCAATGGCCGGCACGACAAGCCAACCCTCACTATCGTCGCTGGTAGCGGCGCTTGAGTTCACCGAACGTGACACGGGTATCAGCCTCGCGAGTGTGTCCGCTCTAGAGCCCTACTGGGAGTCAGTGCGCAAGCTCTACGCCCCATTCGAATCTGGTTTGCCGGGCCCCACTGGGCGCGTCTACCACCACGAGATCCCAGGCGGGCAGCTTTCGAATCTTCGTCAACAGGCCATCGCGCTCGGCCTCGCGCATCGTTTTGAAGACATTGAGAATTGGTATGCCGAAGCAAGTCGGATTCTGGGGCGCCCGACGAAGGTGACCCCCTCGAGCAAAGTTGTCGGTGATCTAGCACTTCACCTCGTTGCGATGGACGTTGATCCGCAGGATTTCGAAAAGAACCCTGGCAACTACGACGTGCCGGACTCTGTGGTGGGCTTTATGGCGGGGGAGCTGGGCGATTTGCCGGGAGGTTGGCCAGAACCATTCCGCACCAAGATTCTCGAAGGCAAAAAGCCCTCGATTGAGCTCGGGACGCTCACACCGGAGCAGGAAGCGACGCTCGCTCTGCCTGGTCTCGAAAGGCGTTCCTTGCTCAACGAGTTGCTCTTCCCCGGTCCTACACGAGACTTCCGTGAGGTTCGGGAGAACTACGGCGACGTTTCTGTGATCACGACGCGCGATTATCTTTACGGGCTTCGCCCTGGAGAAGAGTCGGTCATCGAGGTTGAGGCGGGCGTAAGCCTCTACGTCTCGCTCGAGACGATTTCCGACCCCGATGATCACGGCCTGCGCACCGTCATGGTCTCGCTCAATGGGCAGATGCGCCCGGTCATGGTGCGGGACCGCGCGGTGAAGGTTGTTGTCACCCAGGCGGAAAAAGCGGATCCGGCGAACCCGAAACACATCGCGGCGCCCTTCTCCGGGGTTGTCACCTTGGGAGTTGCGCCGGGCGACTCGGTCGTATCGGGTGGGGTTGTCGCAACGATCGAAGCGATGAAGATGGAGGCTGCCATTAGTAGTCCACTAGCCGGTGTCGTGGCGCGAGTCGCCATCCCCAAGACCCAGCAGGTAGAGGCTGGTGACCTTCTTCTTGAGCTTTCGGAGGACTCAGGAGTTTCCGAGTAGCATTGGTCGTTGCCGAGTTCAGGCGAGTAAGGATAAACAGCACAAATGGTAAAGCGCGAGAGCACCCGCAAATCCCCCGAGGCTACTGAGCCCGCCACGGCGGCTGGAGCGGAGAGCGAATTGGACGAATCGGCGGTTGATCCAGCCGCACTCGAGTCCAGCGAGGGTGAGAGCATCACGGTTGCTGTTTCGGTGGTCAACGACGATATTTACCAGCGTCGGCCTGAGAATCGTGGGGATAGCCCCGAACCCTCAGCGATGCTTACCGAAGACCGCCTTCTTGATAAGTCTGGACGCCACCGCGTCGCTCCCGAGGGCTTCTGGCAGCGATTTGTGTATGAGATTTCCTTCCACACCATCAACCTCGGCGACTCCCGGGCCGCGCGTGAGCGCAAGGCGCTTGACCGTCGCATCGGGGAGGGCTTCGATCACGGCGCACGCTTTGTTCCGGTGCTGACAAGGAAGGGTGGCGTGGGTAAGACCACTGTCACGACGCTTCTGGGAATGGCACTGGCAGAGGTTCGAGACGATCGAGTCATCGCCATCGACGCAAACCCTGACCGCGGCACACTGGCCGAGCGTGTGCCAAAATCCACCGGCGCAACGGTCCGCGACGTCGTGAACCTCGCCGCTGGCATCGCGGGCTTCACCGATTTTGCCGAGCTGGTTTCCAAAGACCCCACCCGTTTGCACGTTCTTGCCTCGGACACCGACCCGTTGCTCTCGGAAGCCTTCGACGAGGACGACTACAACGTAGTCGCCGACCAGGCGGCCCGGTTCTACTCAATCGTTCTTACTGACTGTGGAACGGGCGTTGTTCACTCGGTGATGAAGCCGACTCTGGAACGGGCGGATGGCCTCGTGATTGTTTCGGGAGGCAGCATCGACGAAGCGCGACTAGCTTCGGAAACGTTGACCTGGTTGGAAGCCAACGGATATGGACACCTTGTCGAGCGCGCTGTTGTTGCGCTCAACACAGCAACCCAGGGAACGAATGTCGTCAAGCTCGACGAGATCGAAGACCACTTCCTGTCCCGCGTGAGGGACGTCGTGCGAATCCCGTATGACCCCTACCTCGCCGCGGGTTCCGTCATCGAGTGGAACCGCCTGAGCCACTTCACACGCGAGTCCGCGCGTGAACTGGCAGCACTTGTCGTTGAGGGCATGAGCGAGCGTCTCGGCACCTAACATGGCAGTGCGCGCCATACGGCTCTTTGGTGATCCGATTCTCAAGAGCCCCACCGAACCCGCCGAGATTGGTTCAAAGCGCACCGGTCAACTGGTCGCTGACCTCATTGACACCGTCAAATTGCCTGGCCGCGCCGGCGTAGCGGCCAATCAAATAGGTGTGGGAGTTTCTGCCTTTAGTTACAACATTGATGGCGTGGTTGGTTACCTGCTAAACCCCCTTCTCGTTCGAGTCTGGGGCGAACCAGAAGAAATGAGCGAGGGCTGCCTTTCAGTTCCCGGGCTGAGCTATCCCCGTCTGCGGCACCCCTTCGCACTTGTCCAGGGGTCGACACTCGAGGGTGAGATCGTCGAGGTTGAAGGCCAGGGTCTCATGGCTCAGGCGATCCAGCATGAACTCGACCACCTGCGCGGAGTTCTCTACTTCGAGGGTTTGGCCCCTGAGCACAAGAGGCACGCCATGACCGCGATTCGAGAGTCGGACTGGTTCGCGCTCTAGAGAACCTGCGATGCAGGGGATTAGAGCCAGTACATCGCTAGACTTTCCCACCGTGCATACATGCGGAATTGACATCGGTGGAACCAAGATTGCGGCTGGTCTAGTCAGCGCCGAGGGCGAGCTCTCGCAAAGAATCGAGCGTCCTACTAACCCTTCTGATCCGCAGGCAATTATCGACACTGTCGTGTCGATGGTGGAGGAATTGGATGGAGATGACGTTGCGCGCGCTGTTGGTGTCGCCGCCGCCGCCTTCCTGGATCGCACCCGAGACCGCGTCTACTTTGCGCCTAATATCGCGTGGTCGGACTTCCCGCTTCAGGACGCACTCCAGCAACGCCTGGGCCGCCCGGTAACCCTAGAAAATGATGCCAACGCCGCCGGCTGGGCTGAATTCCAGTTCGGGGCAGCCAAGCACGCCCACTCCATGGTCATGCTGACAATGGGCACCGGGGTGGGCGGCGCGATTGTCGAGGATGGCCGTCTTCTGATCGGTGGTTTTGGTGCTGCTGGCGAGCTGGGACACATCATCATTGAGCCCGATGGATTGCTCTGTGGATGTGGCAATCGCGGATGTTTGGAGCAGTATGCCTCGGGAACGGCCCTCATGAGAGAAGCCCGCAGCGACTTGGGTCGCCCCGAGCTCAGCTCCGATGAGATGACCGAACTGCTTGTCCAGGGCGACCGAGCCGCCATGGCAGTGCTCCATCGCGTGTGTGACGCAATGGGCCGGGGAATTACTTCCCTGGTAGCTGTCACCGATCCCGAAGTGGTGGTGATTGGCGGCGGCGTTGCCAAAGCTGGTGCACTGGTGAGTGACCCGATTACCGAGTCGTTCCGGCGGCACTACGGGGCTTATGACCGCAGGCCAGTTCCCCGCATAGTCGTAGCGACCATGGGAAACAGCGCCGGCGTGATTGGCGCTGCCGATCTAGCCAGGCTTGAGCGCCCGTCTGGGGCGTAGTCTGTGAAGGGTCGAAAGGGGGCCGGATGTTCTA
>CAZQIH010000045.1:0-8057 GCA_964593715.1 uncultured Microbacteriaceae bacterium | reverse complement strand
ACGCGGCGGGGTAGCTCAGCTGGTCAGAGCGCACGGCTCATAATCGTGAGGTCGCGGGTTCGAGCCCCGCCCCCGCTACCGCTTCTACTCTCTCCGGAGCCCTCTGTGGGCCGCGCTGTACTGTCGGCGCTTCCTGATACCGTGGCGAACCGACACGCCGTAACCACTACATATTGGGTAATGACAGGAATGTCATTACCGGTATATAGTGGTGGTCCGGCACTCAACCGGAACAGAATGTTAAGGAGGCAGCCATGAACGAGGACAACGTTGGAGGCTATGCAGTACCCGTGGATCCTATGGATCTGCTGCAGTGTGACAGCTGCCAGTAGCCCTATGAGCTTGTAAAGACCCCTGACCACCACTGACGGTGGGCGGGGGTTTTTCATTGGCCAAACATTCCTAGGAAAGGCACACCGTGCGGATAGCACCACCCAGACGCCAGGGCCTGGCCTCAGATGCTGAGGTCTTGGACCGTGTGAATCGCGTGCTGGGTCCGGTCGAGGTTGCTGAGGACCTCACGGCTCAGCCGCTGGTCGCTCGCGTGCTCCGGGTCAAGACTCGCTCCGATGAACACTCGATTGTGAAGTGGTACTCCGCGGTAGCGGATTATCAGCGCGAGCTTGATGCGCTCACCTCCTACACACCATCGCTGGGTTCTGATGCGCCAAAGCTCATCGACCACGATGATGCTTTCCAGATGTTGCTCCAGAGTGAAGTTCCGGGTGATCGCGCGACAACCTTGGGACAGGACTGGGACCCCCTGATTCACTACCGCGCCGGTGTCCTCATCAGACGCCTGCATGAGTCAGGCCAGGCGGTTCGAACTGATCAGTTCGCTAGGCAGTGCGCCTCCCGGTTCGAGGATGCCGCAGGTGCTCTCGATGGGGTTGTTGAATCGCACCTTCTCTCCGAGGCGCGGTTGTTGATCGCCAGTGCCATGGATTTAGAAAGCACGGTGTTGGTGCCCACCCACCGGGTGAATCACCCGAAGAACTGGCTTGTCGATCCTGGCGGACACGTCCGCCTGATCGACTTTGCCCAGAGTGAATATGACCCCTGGGTTGTTGATGTTTTCTTGCTCGAACAGGACTACTGGCGAAGCGACCCCAATCTGAAGGTGGCGTTCCTGAGTGGCTATGACCGAGAGATTTCCGCGGAGGACAACACCATGCTGCGCGCCCACCACGCTGTGATGGCCGTTCGCGCTCTTGCTGCCACCGGCGGATCGCAGGCCACCAAGGCTGAGAAGATGCGCGCCAGGGACATGTTTGATCGTCTGCTGGGCGCCACGCTGTTCTAAGCGGCGAAGGGCGCCAGGAATAGACTGGCTTTATGAGCGTCAACCCCAACTTGGTCGACTTGGCCTTTGAGCCGACCGCGAGCTATGTGGTCGGGCGCGAAAAGGTCCGCGAATTTGCCAAGGCGGTTTTCGCAAGCGACCCTGTGCACTTCGACCTCACCGTTGCGCAATCTCGAGGATTCTCGGACGTCGTTGCGCCCACCACCTTCCCCGTGGTGATCCAAGACATGACTCTCCACCAGTTGCTTTCCCACCCAGAGGCTGGCATCGACTTTTCCCGGGTTGTCCATGGCGACCAGAAGTTCGACTATTCGCGCCCGTTGGTTGCCGGCGATGAGGTTGTGGCCCAGTTGAGAGTCACCAAGGTTCAGAGCCTCGGTGGTCACACCATGGTCACCTCGGAAACCGAGGTGACCACCCTTGAGGGGGAGCACGTCGTCACGGCGACCTCGACCCTGGTGATTCGGGGGGATGAATCGTGAGCGGGCGTTTGGAGGGGCTTGCCGAGGGCGATCACATCGTCACGAAGACGTTCGCGCTCGATCGTGAGGCTTTGGTCCGCTACGCGGGGGCTTCTGGGGATTTCAACCCCATTCACTACCGCGACGATGTCGCGAAGGGCGTCGGGCTGGAGGGTGTGCTCGCCCACGGAATGCTGACCATGGGTCTTGCGATTGGTCCCCTGGCCGAGTGGTTGGAGGGCGCAGGTCACATCAGCAGTTACCAAGTTCGTTTCACGAAGCCTGTTTATGTCCCAAGCCAGGGATCCGTTGAGGTCACTGTGGCGGCTTCTGTGTCCAAGCGTGATGTTCCAGAGGCCGGCCAGGTGACCGTGGCACTGACCGTCACCATCGGTGACGGGGTCACTGTTTTGGGTAAAGCGCTTGCGGTGGTGTCACCGGCGTGACCAGCTTTGCTGAGCTGACCACCATGCGCGTGGGCGGAGTGATTGAGAACTATCACCCCTTCACCACGACTAAGGCCCTCGTTGCTGGCGCCAAGAAGATCTGGGCCACCAGCGATGACTGGATGGCGTTGGGGTCTGGTTCCAACCTGGTGGTTGGTGACCAGCCCTACGTGGGTGATGTTCTTCACATCAAAACTCGCGGTGTCACGGTCAAGAAGGCAACGGGCAAGAAAGTAGAAATCCACGCTGAGGCCGGTGAAGACTGGGACAACTTTGTAGCCCACACCATCGCGCAAGGGGTTCGGGGACTTGAAGCACTCAGCGGTATCCCCGGCACCGTTGGTGCCTGTGTGATTCAGAACATCGGGGCCTACGGCAGCGATGTGTCAGAAACAATCGTGTCCATTGATTTTCTCGAGTACCCCAGCGGGAACCGTCGAACGGTGATGGCTGATGAGCTCGCATTGGGGCTTCGCACGAGCGCTCTGAAAACGGGGGAGCTCAGAGGAATTGTTCTTGGTGTGACCTTCTCGCTGGAGGCCGTTGATGCCTCCAGAGAGAGCTCTCCCTTGGCCTCTGACCAATTGGCCACGGCGCTTGGGCTATCACTAGGGGACAGAGCGCCCATCGATGTGGTGCGGGACACCGTGCTTCGCGTTCGCGCATCCAAGGGCATGGTTCTCTCGCCGGATGATCCGGATTCGATTAGTTCGGGATCGTTCTTCTTGAACCCGATTGTCCCTGAACGTGTTGCAGTGTCATTTTCGCCAGAAGCCCCTCGGTGGTTGATGGAACCAGAGCCAGAGGCCGTTGTGGTTCCACTCGATGGTTCAGATGTTCCAGCACCTCTCCCAATGGCCGAGGGCGATGTCATGGTGAAGCTCAGTGCGGCGTGGCTGATTGAGTACTCGGGCCTTCACAAGGGCTTTTCGTTGCCGGGTTCTCGGGCGGCTCTCTCGAGCAAACACGCGCTTGCCATCGTCACTACCGGAGGTGCCAGTGGTGAAGACGTCGCAGCGCTCGCGCGATACATCGTCACGACCGTCGGTAATGCCACGGGCATTTACCTTGTCCCTGAGCCCAACATTGTTGGGCTCGAGATTTAGCGCTGGAAGAACTTCTGGAGCCGGGCGATTCCCTCGGCCAAGTCCGCGTCGCCTAGGGCATAGCTGAACCGGAGATAGCCGCTCGGGCCGAAGGCTTCACCCGGCACTGCAGCGACTTCGCATTCATCCAAGATGATGTCGGCAAGCGCCAATGAGGTGTTTGCCATGCGCCCGGCCCACTCTTTGCCAAGGAGGCCGGTGACATCGGGATACACATAAAACGCGCCCATGGGTTCGGGGCAGTTAATTCCCTCGATGGCGTTCAAGCCATCAACAATGACGCGACGTCTCTTGTTGAAGGCGTCACGCATGGTCGTTGCCGCTGTTTGGTCCCCGGTCAGTGCGGCGAGGGCAGCGAGCTGAGAAATGTTGGAGACGTTGCTGGAGAGGTGAGACTGCAGATTCGCTGCGGCACTAATTGCCGGCTGCGGTCCAACCATCCAGCCCAAGCGCCATCCTGTCATCGCGTAGGTTTTTGCCACACCGTTGACCAGAATGCAGCGATCAGCCAGGGCTGGCACCGCCTCGATGATCGACACAGCGTGGTCAACACCCTCGTCATAGACGAGGTTCTGGTAAATCTCATCGGCGATGACCCAGAGACCGTGCTTCGCCGCCCACTCGCCGACGGCTTTGGTCTCGTCATGGGTCATGACCGCACCGGTGGGGTTCGAGGGAGAGACAAACAGTAGCGCCTTGGTCTTGGGCGTCCTCGCGGCCTCGAGCTGTTCGACCGTGACTTTGTAGTCCTGGTCTGCGCCAGCGAAGACTTCGACTGGAACACCGCCGGCTAATGCAATCGCTTCGGGATAGGTAGTCCAGTAGGGGGTGGGGAGCAAGAACTCGTCGCCCGGATCAAGGATGGTCGCGCAGGCTTGGTAGACGGCCTGTTTTCCACCGTTGGTGACGACAACTTGACTGGGCTCAACAGCCCACCCGCTATCGCGCAGTGTTTTGGCAGCGATTGCTTCGCGGAGTGCGGGCAAGCCTGCTGCTGGCGTATAGCGGTGGTTCTTAGGGTCCTTCACTGCGGCAAGGGCAGCCTCGACGACGTGTGCGGGGGTTGCAAAATCCGGCTCACCGGCGGCGAAACTAATCACCGGTCTACCCTGTGCCTGAAGGGCTTTGGCCTTCGCATCAACCTTGAGGGTTGCGGATTCGGCAATGGACGCAATGCGCTTGGAGATGGTGGCTGGCTTCGAAGTCACGCTCACAGGGTACACAGCTCTGGTGGGTGCCAGGTAGACGCCTTTGCTAAAGAACCACCGCCCACCTACACTGGTGGGCGGTGGTTGAAATCTGCCAAGCTTTGCTGTGCCCGGAAAGTCTTTTCAGGATGGTCACCAGCGAGGCCTCTGACGCCAGATTTTGCGCTGTAGGGCGGTGGCTCAATTGGTAGAGCAGCGGTCTCCAAAACCGCAGGTTGCAGGTTCGAGTCCTGTCCGCCCTGCGAACTCGCTCCGGTGGGAGAGAGTCGGCAAGTTATGACACAAGAAGGAAAACCGTGAGCAATGCACTAGAAGAATCTGGCGAAGACCTCGTCGGTAAAGCTAAGCGCGACCGCGACAACCGTCGCGGAGGCTGGGCTCGGTTTGTGTTGTTCTTGCGTCAGGTTATCGATGAGCTTGGCAAAGTGGTCACCCCGACCAGAAAAGAACTGGTCAACTACACCCTCGTGGTGTTGGTGTTCGTGATCATCATGATGGCGTTTGTTTCAGTGTTGGACCTCCTCTTTGGTTGGGGAGTGTCATGGATTTTTGGTGACGGCCGCGCCCTCTTTGGGTAGTCGACCGCTGATTAGTGAAGAAGAAAGAGAACACAGTGTCTGAAGATATGGCCCGCGATATCGACCTTGCGACTGCAGCAGAGCAGTCCTCTGAAGAGGATGAGGCTCAGGAGGGCATGCCCCTGCAGGAACAAGAGGCTGAGTCGGCCGCCGCTGAAAGCCTTGCCATGCACGTCATTGACGACTCCGAAGTTGACGTCGACGAAGCATTGGAATCCCTGGAGGACGCCATCGACCCCGAGGCCGATGCTGTGGTCGAGGACGCTCTAGACATTGATTCCCCAGAAGAGGCAGATGCAGCCGTGGAGGCCACGGATGACGAGGCTGACACCCACGCTGATGACTCCGCAGCTGAAGAGGACCCCTATGCGGAGTTCCGTGCAGAGCTTCGTCGCAAGCCTGGCAAGTGGTACGTCGTGCACTCCTACGCCGGTTTTGAAAAGCGTGTTAAGCAGAACATCGAGAACCGTCGTACGTCCCTTGGCATGGAGGACTACATTTTCGAAGTCCAGGTGCCTATGGAAGACGTCGTCGAGATCAAGAACGGTCAGCGCAAGCTCGTCACCCGTGTTCGCATTCCCAGCTACGTACTGGTGCGTTTGGACTTGAACGAAGACAGCTGGTCTACGGTTCGTCACACCCCCGGGGTGACCGGGTTCGTGGGCAACGCCCACAACCCGACCCCCTTGCGGTTCGAAGAAGCCTTCACCATGCTCAAGTCCACGGTGCCGGTTGCCGATGTCGCACCCATCAAGGGTGCTGCGATTTCTGTGGGCGGTGGCGTCTCGCGCATGCTCCCAGCAGAGGTCGACTTCGAGGTTGGCGAAACCATCACCATCAAGGAAGGGTCCTTCGCCGGGCTTCCTGGAACCATTAACGAGATCAAACCCGAAAGCGGTAAGCTCACGGTGCTGGTCTCGCTCTTCGAGAGAGAAACCCCGGTTGAGCTTGGGTTTGACCAAGTCACGAAGCTCTAACACAGACCACCGCACACCGGATTTGCCGGATGCGCGGGAGCGCATGACCAAGTTGGTCATGCTCGAGAAATAAAGGAAAAACAATGGCAAAGAAAGTAGTGGGCTTAATCAAGCTCCAAATTCAGGCAGGCGCTGCTAACCCCGCGCCCCCCGTCGGACCGGCTCTCGGTCAGCACGGTGTGAACATCATGGAGTTCTGCAACGCCTACAACCAGGCAACGCAAGACCAGCGCGGAAACGTGATTCCGGTCGAGATCTCCGTCTATGAGGACCGGTCCTTCACCTTTGTGTTGAAGACGCCTCCCGCAGCTGAGCTCATCAAGAAGGCAGCCGGTGTGAAGAAGGGCTCTGGAGTCCCTCACACCAACAAGGTCGCCAACATCACCCCTGCGCAGGTTCGCCAAATCGCAGAGCAGAAGCAATCTGACTTGAACGCTAACGACATCGAGGCTGCCGCCAAGATCATCGAAGGCACTGCCCGCAGCATGGGCATCACCGTCGGCTAACGTCCACCCTTTTTCTAGCGGGAGAGCGTGCCACGCTCAGCTACCGCGAACTCGAGTAATCGGAGATACACAATGGCAACAAAATCTAAGGCATACACCGCGGCTAAGGCCCTGATCACCGAGGGCGACTTCTATGCCCCGGGTGACGCAGTAGCACTGGCCAAGAAGACCAGCTCCGCCAAGTTTGATTCCACCGTTGAGGTTGCGATCAAGCTTGGTGTCGACCAGCGCAAAGCAGACCAAATGGTGCGCGGCACCGTCAGTCTGCCCCACGGAACCGGAAAGGTTGCGCGCGTTCTCGTGTTCGCAACTGGCCCTGCAGCAGAGGCTGCCCTGGCAGCTGGCGCCGACGAGGTCGGTGGCGACGAGCTCATTGAGAAGGTCGCCGGTGGTTACACCAACTTTGACTCGGCTGTCTCAACCCCTGAGCTCATGGGTAAGGTCGGAACCCTCGGTAAGGTCCTCGGTCCTCGCGGCCTGATGCCAAACCCCAAGACCGGCACCGTGACTCCTGATGTGGGCAAGGCTGTTGCCGATATCAAGGGTGGAAAGATCGAGTTCAAGCTCGACAAGCACGCCAACATGCACTTCGTGATTGGCAAGGCAAGCTTCAGCGAGGACCAGCTTCTCGAGAACTTCCGCGCTGCGTTTGAAGAAATCCAGCGTTTGAAGCCCTCATCCTCGAAGGGTCGCTACATCCAGAAGGCAGCCATGTCGACCACCTTTGGTCCTGGCATTCCTTTGGATGTGACTGCGCTCTAGGAAACTCAGTGTCGGTGAGCATTCGGCGGGCAACCCCCGCCGATGCTCCTGCCCTGGCCTCCGTGGCTGCTGCCACCTTCGCTCTGGCGTGCCCTCCGGGCACCACGCAGGCCAACATCGCGCTCTTTATTGAGACGTCGTTGTCTGAGCATTCGTTTGAGCGGTATCTCACAAGCCCCGCCCACCGTCTGTGGCTGGCAGAAGAAGACGGACAACCTGTGGGCTACGCCATGGCCGTCCACGGCGAACCCACTGATCCTGATATTCAGGCCGCGGTCGTGGTGCGTCCGACTGTGGAGTTATCGAAAATCTATGTCCGCGAGTCACACCACGGCACTGGTGTGGCCGAAGCACTCATGGAGGTAGCGATTACCGAAGCTGCGAATTCTGGGGCTGAGTCCGTGTGGCTTGGGGTAAATCAACACAACGTCCGAGCAAACCGGTTCTATGAAAAACAAGGGTTTGTGCTGCGCGGAACACGCTTTTTTCAGGTGGGAGACTCCACGGAAGCCGATTACGTGAGGGAGAGACCTCTAGGACCGCAAGGCACCTAGGTTTGCATCTAGGCCTGTGGTGTCGTAGCCTTACCTAGCCGAAGACCGCTGGTCGTAGGGAAGAAGAAATTCCTCCTCACCGAAGCATCGAGATGGTTTACCAGCTCGAGGGCCCGCGCGGGTGTATGTAAGTTACGTTTTTTTTTCAAAGACTTA
>CAZQIH010000044.1:0-8096 GCA_964593715.1 uncultured Microbacteriaceae bacterium | reverse complement strand
CTGTTGATGCTTTCCCGGAAATTCTCGGAAACGTGGGTTAGGTTGAACCCTCGTGACTAATCTCGATGTTGGTAGCCGCGCCCCCGATTTCACTTTGCCAGGAATCACGATGGTGGACGGTGAGCCAGTCAAGGCTCACTTCACCCTCTCCGAGCGCCGTGGCCACCCGGTGATCCTCGCTTTTTACCCAGCCGATAACTCTCCGGGCTGCACCGCGCAACTATGCAGTTACCAGGATGAGTTAGATGGCTTCAGGGAACTCGGCGCCGAAGTGTGGGGCATCTCGCGTCAGGCAACAGGCAGTCACGAGAAATTTGCCCGCACAAAGCGCCTTGGCTTCCCCCTTCTCTCCGATGAAAAAGGTGATGTTGTGCAGGCCTATGGCGTCTCCCTCATGGGAGTGGGCATCAGGCGCAGCATTTTCATCATCGACGCCGAGGGAAAGATTGCCTGGAAGCACGTCGCCTTGGTGGGCGTCACCTTCCAGAGCGCCGAGACCCTCAAGCGCGAATTGCAGAAACTCTAGGCAAACGCCTCAATCGGTGGGCACGCGCACACCAGATTCCGATCACCAAAAGCCTGGTCGACCCGACGAACGGGCGCCCAGTATTTGCTGGCAACAGCGGGAGCGGCAGCGAGGGACTCCCTCGAGTGCTCGCCTCCCTCGCGACGCCGCATCTCCGCAGGATATGCGGCGATCTCGCGCGAGTAGGGGTGAGACCAATCGCTACTGGTGACGCTCGAGGCAGTGTGCGGTGCGTTGGTGAGGGGGTTGTCCTCCGCCGGCCACACGCCAGCCTGCACCTGACGGGTTTCTTCGCGAATAGCAATCATCGCGTCGATGAAGCGCTCGATTTCACCTAAGTCTTCACTCTCGGTGGGCTCAATCATCAGCGTGCCAGGAACCGGGAACGACATCGTGGGGGCGTGGAAACCGTAGTCCACCAGGCGCTTAGCGATGTCGTCATTCGAGATTCCGGTTTCCGCGGTAATCGGGCGAATGTCAATGACCGCTTCGTGAGCGATGAGGCCGTTGTCGCCGGTGTAGAGCACGGGATAGTGCTCGCGCAGGCGTGCTGCAATGTAGTTGGCAGCGAGCACCGCCGACGCAGTCGCGCGGGCGAGACCATCTGGTCCCATCATGCGCACATAAGCCCACGGGATCGGCAAAATGCTGGGGCTTCCATAAGGTGCAGCCGACACGGGAGGGCCCGTGTGGGCCACGGTTCCCGCGGCCTCCGTCACCTGGTCAAAGGGTGGGTGCACATCCATTTGAGCAAACGGGTGACCGGGCAGGAAGGGAGCCAAGTGTGCTTTAGCGCCGACGGGGCCAACACCTGGGCCACCACCACCGTGGGGGATGCAGAAGGTCTTGTGCAGATTCAAGTGTGAGACATCGCCACCGATGTCGCCATAGCGGGCGTAGCCCACGAGAGCGTTCAAGTTGGCGCCATCAATGTAGACCTGGCCGCCAGCCTCGTGAACAGCATCCGTGATTTCACGGATACCCGGCTCGTACACACCGTGCGTCGAGGGGTAGGTCACCATGAGAGCGGCAAGGTTGTCGCGGTGCTCCGCGATCTTTTCCTTGACGTCGTCGATGTCGACATCACCACGGTCGTTACAGGCCACAACAACAACCTGCATACCGGCCAACACCGCGCTAGCGGCGTTGGTGCCGTGAGCGCTCGAGGGAATCAAACAGACCGTGCGGTGAGCATCGCCTCTGGAGAGGTGGTAGCCGCGAATAGCGAGCAAGCCCGCATATTCGCCCTGGCTACCAGCGTTTGGTTGCAAAGAAATCGAGTCATAGCCGGTCAGCTCGGCCAACCACTGCTCGAGGTGGGACATCATGATCATGTATCCCTGGGTGTCCTCCAGCGGGGCGAAGGGGTGCAGGCCACCAAACTCTTTCCAGGTGACAGCTTCCATCTCTGTGGCGGAGTTGAGCTTCATGGTGCAACTGCCCAGTGGAATCATGCCGCGATCCAGCGCGTAGTCCTTGTCGGAGAGGGACTTGAGGTAGCGCATCATGGAGGTTTCAGAGCGGTGAGTGTGGAAGACCGGGTGGTCCAGGTAACCGCTCGTGCGCAGCACAGCCTTCGGTAGCGCCATGGAACCAGAGGCCCCCAGGTAGTCACCTAGCTCAAAAGTCTCAGCCAGCGCCTGCTCCAGCGAACCCTTCAACAAACCGGTGTTCTCACCGATTGTCGTTTCGTCGAAGGAGAGCGAAACGGTGTCCGCGTCGACCAAGTGAATGAGCAGATTGTTCGCTGCTGCCTTAGCAACCACGGATGCTGCTTTCCCGGGGAAGCGGACCTGAAGCGTGTCAAAGAACTCGGAGTGCACGACATCGTGACCCGCCTTGACCAGGGCGTCACGAAGACCTGCGGTCTTCTCAGCGACACCCTTGGCGATTGCCTTCAGGCCATCAGGGCCGTGATACACGGCAAACATTCCAGCCATCACGGCGAGGAGCACCTGAGCGGTGCAGATGTTGCTGGTCGCCTTGTCGCGACGGATGTGCTGTTCTCTGGTCTGCAGAGTCAAGCGGTAGGCGGGGTTGCCATCGGCGTCTTTGGAGACGCCGATCAGGCGACCAGGCATTTGACGCTCGAGACCATCGCGCACAGCGAGGTAACCGGCGTGGGGACCACCAAAGCCGAGAGGAATACCAAAGCGCTGCGATGTTCCCACCGCAATGTCAGCACCGAATTCGCCGGGAGAGGTGATGAGCGTGAGCGCCAATAAATCAGCGGCAACCACGGCGAGTGCGCCATGGTCATGCGCCTGCGCGATGGCCTGAGTGGGGTCAATGATCCGACCAGAAGCGCCTGGGTATTGAACAAAGACACCAAAACATTCCGGCAACGGGGAGGTGAAGTCGCTCTCCACGAGTTCGATACCGAGCGGTTCAGCGCGCCCAGCCAGGACAGCCTTGGTCTGGGGCAGCGCGTCAGCATCGATCACGAACACGGAGCTTTCCTGACCAGAAACACGACGGGCCAACAGCATTGCCTCAGCAACAGCCGTGGCCTCATCGAGCATGGATGCGTTAGCAGTCGCCATTCCGGTCAAGTCCGCAACCATGGTTTGGAAGTTTAAGAGCGCTTCCAGACGCCCTTGCGAAATCTCTGGCTGGTAGGGGGTGTAGGCGGTGTACCAACTGGGGTTCTCCAAGACGTTGCGCTTGATCACGCTCGGGGTGTGGGTCCCGTAGTAGCCAAGCCCAATCAGTGATCGACGAACAGTGTTGGCGTTTGCGAGCTCACGCAGTTCGGCAAGCGCTTCAGCCTCACTTGCTGCGGGAGGGATAACCGATCGCGCGATCTCCACCATCCGAAGGTGCCCGGGGACAGCGGCACTCATCAGATCCTCGAGGCTGTCATAGCCCAGGCGATTGAGCATCAAAGCCTGGGCGTCAGCATCGGTTCCGATGTGACGGGTGGAGAAAGCGCTGGTCATCTCTTTAGGCTCCAATCAGTGCGCGGTAAGCAGCGGCGTCCAAAAGATCAGGCATGGCGGAGAAGCGCACCTTGATGAGCCAGCCAGCGCCGTAGGGGTCAGCGTTGACCGTGTCGGGGCTTGCCACCACAGAATCATTTGCTTCAACAACTTCACCGGCGACCGGAGCAAAGATTTCACCCACAGACTTGGTGGATTCGACCTCACCGACAATCGCGCCTTCGCGAATGGTGTCACCGACACCCGGAAGAGCGACGAAGACAACGTCACCGAGCGCATCGGCGGCGTGCTGGGTGATGCCGATCGTGGCAACATCGCCATCGACCTTGACCCATTCGTGTTCTGCTGTGTAGGAGAGAGTCTCTGGTACAGCGCTCATGATGTTTCCTTCTTTCTGGAATAAAACGGCAGTTTGGTAACAGTAACGGGCAAGTTCTGGCCTCGCACATCGACGGCAAGCGCCGTGCCAGGCTGGCTCATGTCGGCATCCACATACGCCATGGCAATCGGATAGCCGAGCGTCGGCGAGAGAGCACCGGAGGTGATGTGACCAAGCACTACTTCTCCCCCAGGGCTTACGACCGGGTAGTCAGCACGGGGCGCTCTGCGGCCTTCAGCAACAAGTCCGACCAACACTCGAGTGGGCTCGGGCGCACCAGAGAGCGCGCCCTGACCCACAAAGCGGTCCTTGCTGTGATCCACAACCCGAGCCATTCCGGCACTTGCCGGCGTTGTCTCGAGGGATAGTTCGTGGCCATAAAGGGGCATTCCGGCTTCAAGGCGAAGGGTGTCGCGGCAGGCAAGGCCACAGAGTGTGAGCTCGTGGGCTTCGCCCGCTGAGCGCAGGTCCTCCCAGAGCGCCTTCGCGTGAGCTACTGGGACATAGAGCTCAAACCCGTCTTCACCCGTGTATCCCGTGCGGGCAATCCAGCCGGGAACACCGGCGAGTGTCGCACCGAGAATCCGGTAGTAGCGAAGCTCTGCCAGGGGGCCGGCTGGCTGAATGCTTGCAGTCGCCTCCAGAATGGCGAGCGCTCGTGGGCCCTGCACAGCAAGAAGAACCCAGTCATCACTGACATCGGCGACGACAACGTCGAAGCCTGAGGTGCGAGAAGACAGGGCCTCGACAGCCGGGTAACGGTTAGAGGCGTTAGCCACAATCAGATAGTGATCGCCATCGATGCGATAAACGATCAAGTCGTCGATGATGCCGCCACTCTCGGCGAGCAGCAGCGAGTATTTAGCCTGCCCGTGCTCGAGCGCGGAGAGAGTGTTGCTGAGCGCATAGTCGAGGAACGCTGCTGCCCCGGGGCCGTTAATCTCAATCTCTGCCATGTGGGAGAGGTCAAAGAGCCCGGCGGACTGGCGCACCGCATGGTGTTCGGCCAAGTCAGAGGTGTAGCGCACGGGCATATCCCAGCCGGCAAAGTCAGTGAAGCTCGCACCTGCAGCCTCGTGTTCTGCGTGCAACGCAGTGAGCTTGCTTGTCACCTGTCCCCCAGAGTCATAAGCGGAAGAGTGTTCTTCCGTGACTCCCCCTCTGTCATTGGCCTGAGAGTTTCGCGCAAAGTAGCGCTTTCACCGTCGGCGGGGGCGATAGTCGTCCCACTTTCCAGAGTGGCCTTGCTAGGCGGTACTTTTTACCTGAGAGATTGGCGGGGAGGCTTGCTCCTTCGGTGACACCCAAGTTTCTGGTGTCTCTCCCGCATAGCGTGGGGCCCTGTATTTGGTTATCTAGGCGAAACTTTAGCAGTGGGTTCCAGCCCGAACCTACGCCACACTGCGACTACTGGTTGAGGGTTCCACAACCTCGACCAACGCCTCGTTTCGGCGCAAGAGCCCCGGCTTCCAGGGCGGGTCATACCGGGCAAAGAACACAGCCCCAGCAGACTTTAGCCCGGCACCCTCAACCAGACCCATTAGGGCCTCTGCCTTGCGATCAGCGCGTTCTTTCGACCATCCACCAGCAAACCGCAGTGCCGCGACCAGGCGAGGTGAGACCTCGTGAACCTCCACCCGGCCATCGGCCGGGCGGGGCGCGTCTTTGGGGTTCATGCCCTCCGGCAACACAAAGCTGATGGTGTGGGTCGCAGGGGATCCAGGCGCATGCAAAACAGGCGAAGTCATCGCAATCTGCTGGCCCTTCTGATTAGCGCCTGAGATGTAGCGAACGAGTGGTCCAAAACCCCTGGAACCTGCGCTATCAAAGTCCCCACCAACATCACACGAGATCACAGTGTGGGCTGGATAGTGCCGCAGTTCAGCGCCGGGACCGAGGGCCCGCACCACGGTGTAGGACTGAATCTCGGCCATAGAGCCAGTATGCCCCTCTAGAGGGTGGCGATCGGTCCAGTTCGAGGGTCGCCGACCCCCATGAGCGAATCCTCGTGACGCTGTAGAACGTGTTCCCAACGAATTCGGCGGTTCCTGGCCGCAAAGATCAGCCACTTAAGGGTTTCTTCCCCGCCCTTGCCGATAATCGCGCCAAGCACGCCGAGAGGGGTGAAGTAGGCGAGAGCGATGGCCAGTGGCAACCCGACCAAATAGGGCCCTGCAAAGTCGCCGATGATGATGCCGGTGGTGTCGTTGCCGCTTGGCAAAACGGAGGCCAACAACAGCATGCGGACAGTGATGGGCTGAAGGGCGGCGTTGATAAAGATCCCGAGCGTTGCCACCCACAACACATCCGAGTCAACCCTGGGGAACAGCACCGGCAGGGCCAGAGACGACAGCGCAAAGAGGACGCCAAATCCGATACTGGTGTAGATACCAAGGCGCAAGAGATACGCCACCCAGTCTTTAGCCAAGGCAGAATTCCCAGCACCGATTGCCTGCCCGACCAACCCGGTGATGGTGCTCCCGAAACCAATGCTGCCGACGATAAAGACACCAGACATGGTGAGCACAATGTTGATCGCTGCTAAGGGCCCATCGCCCAACTGGGCAACGATGACGTTGTAGAAGAAGTTGCCAAAGGTCCACGAGATGCTGGTGAGTGCCATCGGAAACGCCAACACAATGATCGGCCGTCCGATGGTGACCCAATCACTCCTCGTAGCTGGCATCAACCAGTTCGCCACATCAAAGACCACGTAGGTCTGAATCAGCAGGATCATTGCTTTGATCACGGTCGTGATGAGGGTGGCCCAGGCTGCCCCGACAACACCCATGCCCTCAATGGGGCCAAACCCATAGACGAGCACCATGGCTAGGGGCGTATTGAGAGCAATGGTGATGATGGTCGCCACCATTGGCGAGCGCGGCCGATCGACCGAGCGCAACACAGCACCGAGCACCATTCCCAACACACCAGCGGCCAGGCCTGCTACCAAAACGGCGAGGTAGCCACTCCCCGCGGCAACCACCCCCTCCGAGGCGCCAGCGAGCCGAAGAATCTCATCGGGGAACAGAACAAAGGGAATAGCCGCGAGAATGCCGGTGGCGACCGAGAGAACGACCGCAAAGGTCACCGATTTGCTGACCACGCGCTTGTGGCCACCGCCAAAGGCTCTGGCCACGACCACGCCAGCACCAACATTGAGGGCGCCAAAGAAGAACAACGGAATGGTGTTGATGCTGTTAACCAGACCGACTGCGGCAACGGCAACAGCCCCGAGCCCACCAACGATGATCTGGTTCACGAAGGTGAGCCCCAGCACCAACATGAACTCAAGGCTCACCGGAACAGCAATGCGAGCAACTTTGGACCCAGCGCGTGGGGGCAGGTGGTCACCCTTGGTAAATCTCAGCACAGCGGCATGATTATTTCACCGCTCCTGCGGAGACACCGGAAATAATCTGACGCTGCATGACGAAGTAGAAGGCGACGATCGGGATGATCGAGAGCACAAGGCCCGCCATAGCGAGACCGTAGTCCGAGGTGTAGGTGCCATAGAAGACATAGGTGCGAAGCGGAAGCGTTCGCTTTTCTTGGGTCAGCACGAGCTGTGGCAACAAGAAGTCATTCCAGATCCACAGACCATTGATGATGGCAACGGTTGCGGTCACCGGGGAGAGCATGGGGAAGATGATCTTCCTAAAAATCATGAAGTCAGAGGCACCATCCATGGCGGCCGCCTCGTCGAGCTCCAGAGGAATGTTCGAGATAAACCCGTGGTACAGGAATGTCGAGAGCGCCACACCAAAGCCCACGTAGAAGAACACCAGTGAGGCGCGGCTGTTGGTGAGTCCCAGGTTTCCAAACAACCCCACGAAGGGAATCATCAATGCCTGGAAGGGCACAATCATGGAGGCCACCAAGACGAGGAAGGTCACTGAGGTGAACTTGTTCTTGGTGCGAGCCAGGTAGTAGGCCAGCATCGAGCTGGTGACGATGATGGCAATAACACTGGAGACCGTGATCAACACCGAGTTAGTCAGCGACTGGAAGTACTCCATGCGCTCTGCGGCCTCTATGTAGTTGCTAAAAAGCCACTCCTCCGGCGGAGCAATCGGGTTGTTACGAATAGCCCGCTTTTCTTTGAAGGAGTTGAGCAGAACCAAGAAGAAGGGGAAGGCATAAACGGCCGCCAAGAATGCCGCAAACCCAAAGAAAATCTTGCGAGAGAGCTTCAGCCGCTTCATCGCTGAACCTCCGCCCGCTTACTCAAGACCACCTGCGTCAGAGCGGC